>NZ_BAAAIZ010000095.1:7316-42341 GCF_039526425.1 Streptomyces thermospinosisporus | reverse complement strand
CGCCGGCCTGGGCGCCCACCGGGGCGGGTGCCGGCGGGATCACCGGGTCGTGCGGCGGCGGGGGCGGCGCCTGCGGGCGGGCGCCGCGGCCCTGGCCGGAGCCCTGCCCCTGGTCGGGGCGGGGCTTGGTGGCGGGGCGGCCGTTGCGGCGGGCCTCGATGAGGCTGACCGCGGCTTCGGGCAGCCAGGCCGAGGCCGTGCCGCTGTCGTCGGAGCCGGAGCCGAACAGATGCGGGGCGAGCTGTGCCTGGAGGTCGGCCGGGGTGGGCCGGGCCGAGGGCTCCATCTGCATGCAGGACTCGATCAGCGGGCGCAGCTCCTCCGGCAGCCCCTCCAGGTCCGGGCCCTCGCGCAGCAGCATGAACACCGTCTCGACCGGGTTGGCGCCGTGGAAGGGGGCGTGGCCGGTGGCGGCGAAGACGAGGGTGGATCCGAGGGAGAAGACGTCGCTGGCGCCGGTGACGCTGCGAGAGTCCTTGGCCTGCTCCGGGGACATGTAGGCGGGCGTGCCGACGGCGACGTTCGTCATCGTCAGACGCGTGTTCGACACGCCGGAGGCGATGCCGAAGTCGATCACCCGGGGGCCGTCCTCGACCACCAGCACGTTGGACGGCTTGAGGTCGCGGTGGACCAGTCCGGCGCCGTGGATGGACTGCAGCGCCTCCGCGACCCCGGCCGCCAGCCAGCGCACCGCCTTGGCCGGCAGCGGCCCGCACTCGTTCACTATCTCCTCGAGCGAGGGAGCGGGGACGTAGGCGGTGGCCAGCCACGGCACGGCGGCGCGCGGATCGGCGTCCACCACGGCCGCGGTGTAGAAGCCGGACACGGCGCGGGCCGCCTCGACCTCCCGCGTGAAGCGCACCCGGAACAGCTGGTCCTCGGCCAGTTCGGTACGGACCGTCTTGATCGCCACACGCCGGCCGGACGCCGAGCGCGCGAGATAGACCAGCCCCATACCGCCGGCTCCCAGCCGTCCCAGCACCTCGAACGGCCCGATACGCCGCGGATCGTGCTGCGTCAGCTGATCCACCACTTGCCTGCCACCTCCCCGTACGAGTCGCGCCACCACATGTGCCCGCGACCGAAGTGCAGCGTCTCACCACCGCACCGCCGTGGCGGCACGCACCCCGATTCTTCCTGGCCGGAGCCTTCGTTGCGAACCCGCCGACAATCAGGGTGTCAGGTGGTAAACAAGACATTCTGTCCGGCTGGACGGGGTCCCGGTGCCCCGCTCAGCGGCGCAGCAGCGCGAAGGACGCCCCTTGATTGTCGGTGACGACCGCGGCCGTGCCGTAGGACGTCTCGAAGGGCGGCACCTGCACCCGGCCGCCGAGCCGCACCACCTCCTCCGCGGCGGCCGCCACGTCCTCGACCGCGAAGTGGACGAGGAAGTGGGGCGGCATCTCGGCGGGGAAGACGTCGGAGACGGGGGCGCGGCCGAAGTCGGGTTGGGCGCCGGGCCCGAACAGGGCGTCGTGGAAAAGGTCGCCGTAGAAGGTGTTGGCCGCCTCGGTGTCGCTGGTGTAGAGCTGCACCCAGGCGAAGGTGCCCGGCTCGTGGCGGCGGCCGAAGCCGGGGTGGGTGCCGGGCTGCCAGAGGGCGAAGACGGCCCCCTGGCCGTCGGTGACCAGCGCGTGCACGCCCAGGTCGCCGAGCGGCAGGGGCGCGGCGATGATCCGCCCGCCGGCCAGGCGGATGCGCCGGCACAGGTCCTCGGCGTCCGGGGTCGCGAAGAACACCGTCCACACGGTGGGCAGCCGGCCGTCGGCCTTGCGCCGCAGCGAGGCGACGGGCTCACCGTCCTTCAGCGCCCGCACCCCTTCCCTCGGCAGGTCCGGCTGCTCCCGGAAGGTCCACCCGAAGAGCTCCCCGTAGAAGCGCTTGCCGGCCGCCACGTCGGGCAGCTGCGCGTCCACCCAGCACGGGGTGCCCTCCCTGTACTCCGATGCCCTGTTTTCGGCCATGCCGCCAAACTAACCGTGCTACCCGCACCCCGCAGACCAGGCACACCACACTCCCGGAAGGGGCACACCCCATTTGCAGTCGGCCGAATCGCGCTCCGATCACCCCTCGGTAAGCTGACGACATGACAGGACAAGTGCGAACCGTCGACGGCCGCGTGGCCGGCCGGCGTGGGCAGGCGACCCGGCAGAAGCTGCTCGACTGCCTCAGCGAGATGCTCAGCTCTTCCCCCTACCGGGACGTCAAGGTCATCGACGTCGCCCGCAGGGCGGGCACTTCGCCCGCGACGTTCTATCAGTACTTCCCCGACGTCGAGGGCGCCGTTCTGGAGATCGCGGAGCAAACGGCGGCCGAGGGCTCCGGGTTGACCGAGCTCGTCGAGGGCCGCTCCTGGGCCGGCAAGGCCGGCTGGCAGACCGCGCAGGACCTCGTCGACGGCTTCCTGGACTTCTGGCGGAAGAACGACGCCATTCTGCGCGTGGTGGATCTCGGGGCGGCCGAGGGCGACAAGCGCTTCTACAAGATCCGGATGAAGATCCTCAACCCGGTGAACAACTCGCTCGCCGACGCCGTGGCCGACCTCCAGGCCAGGGGCCGGGTCGACAAGGACGTGAACCCGGCCGCGATCGCCGGTTCGCTGGTCGCGATGCTCGCGGCAGTGGCCTCGCACCAGAAGGGCTTCACCTCCTGGGGTGTGAAGCAGGCCGAACTCAGGCCCAATCTCGCCCTGTTGGTCCACCTGGGAATCACCGGCAAGAAGCCGACGAAGTAGGCGACGCCAGGCGCAGCACCCTACTCTTACTCTCTTTCACAAGTCCTGTCTGGCAGGCGGTGGTCCACCCCGGTGGACCACCGCCTGTCGCGTTGTGCGGGACCTTGTGCTAACGCGGTGCGCGGGCCTTGCGCTGCGGGCCCTGCGCTAACGCGCGGGCAGCGGCCGGTCCTTCACCACGTGCTTCATCACCAGCGTCGACGTCAGCCGCTGCACCCCCGGCAGGGTGGCCAGGCGCTCGTCGTAGAGCCGCTGATAGGCGGCGAGGTCGGCGGCGACCACCCGCAGCAGATAGTCGGGCTCCCCGAACAGCCGCTGCGCCTCCAGTTCCTGGTCACCGGCGACGGCGCCCGGCTGCCGGTGCCGGTGCAGACGCTGGCGCTGGGCGCCCTGCACATGGCGTGCTGCGCCGCCGTCTACCTCTCGGTGGGCCTCGCCGCCCGCGCGGTCCTCGGCGCGCGGCCCACGGCGGCGCGTGCGGTGGTGCGCACCTCGGGCGCCGCGATGCTCGGGATCGGCGCGTTCCTGCTGGTGCAGCGGCTGGCCATGCTGTAGGCGTCACTCGCTGCAGGTGCCATCTGTCCAGGTGTCATCTGCGCAGGTGTCATCTGCGCAGGTGTCATCTGCGCAGGTGTCATCTGCGCAGGTGTCATCTGCGGCGGAGCCGGAACAGCCGGATCTCGCGGGCCACCCGCGCCTGGTACGCGGCGTACGGCGGCCAGAACTCCAGCACCGCCCGCCACGCCGCCACCCGCTCCTCCCTCTCGAGCAGCCGGGCCGTCACCGGGACGTCCTCGCCCCGCCGGCTGATGACGGCGTCCGGGTGGGCGAGCAGGTTGTGCGTCCACGCCGGGTGCCCGGGGCGGCCGAAGTTGGAGCCGACCAGGATCCAGCTCCGCCCGTCCTCCTCCGGCATGCAGGCCAGCGGGGTCCGCCGGGCCCGGCCGCTGCGCGCGCCGGTGGAGGTCAGCACCACACAGGGCAGGAGCCAGGTGCTGAGCAGCACCTTTCCCCCGGTGAGCCGGTGCAGGCCACGGTCCACGGCGGGCAGCACCGGGGGCGCGAGGCGGGCGAAGGCGCGGGTCGCCGACACCCGCTGCACCCCGCGCAGCAGCCGCCCGGCGCGGGACCGGTGCCCGTTCTGCCGCATCAGCCGGCCTCCTCGCTCCCGATGGCCTCGAAGATCTCGGTGGTCTCGAAGAGACGTGCCCGGTCGGCGGCGTGCGCCCGGAGCCGGTGGACCGGCCCGAACAGCAGTTCGTCGCCCTTGGCGCGCTTGAGATACAGATGCGCGTCGTGCTCCCAGGTGAAACCGATCCCGCCGTGCAGCTGGATCCCCTCGGCGGCGGCGGCGTTCAGCGCCGTCAGCGCCTCGGCGAGTGCCGGCCCGCCCGCACGTTCCCCGCCCTCACGATCCTCACCCGCGCGTTCCCCGCCCCCACGGTCCTCACCCGCGCGTTCCCCGCCCCCACGGTCCTCACCCGCGCGTTCCCCGCCCCCACGGTCCTCACCCGCGCGTTCCCCGCCCGCCTGCTCGCCGTGCGCGGTCGCCCAGGCCGCGTAGCAGGCCGCGGAGCGGGCCGCCTCCACCCGCACATGCACATCGGCCAGCCGGTGCTTGACCGCCTGGAACGACCCGACAGGCCGCCCGAACTGCTCCCGCCGCCCCACGTACTCGACGGTCAGCTCCAGGATGCGGGCGGCGGCCCCCACCGCCTCGGCGGCCAGGCAGGCGGCCGAGGCGTCACCGGTGGCGGCCAGGGCCTCGCGCACCCGGCCCGGATCGTCGGCTCCCAGCAACTCCGCCTCGGTGTCCCTCAGTTGCACGCACCCCTGCGGCCGGGTCGCGTCCAGGGAGGTCTGCCGGGTGCGGGTGAGGCCGGGTGCGTCGCCCGGGACCAGGAAGAGCAGGGTGCGGGAGCGGGCGAAGCCGCCGGTGTGGGCGGGGACGATCAGCAGCCCGGCGCTGTGCCCGTCGAGCACCTGGTCGGCCTGCCCGTACAGCCGCCAGCCGCCGTCGGCCCGCCGGGCCTGCACGCCGCCCGCCCGTCCACCGCCCGCCCAGCCGCCGCCGTTGCCGCCGGTGAGCGCGAGGGCGGTGGCGAGGGCCGGGCCCGGGGCGGCGAGGGCGGCGGTGAGCGCGCCGGAGGCCAGCCGGGGCAGCAGTCGCGCCCGCTGTGCGTCGGTGCCGAGGGCGAGCAGCAGGGGCGCGCTCAGCACGGTGGTCCCGAGCAGGGGCGAGGGTGCGAGGGCACGCCCCGTCTCCTCGCAGGCGAGGGCCAGTTCGGTGACCGGGCAGCCGACGCCGCCGTAGCGCTGCGGCAGCGCGAGGGCGGGCAGGCCGAGCCCGTCGGCGAGGGCGGCCCACAGGGCGGGGTCGTGTCCGGCGGGGGTGTCGACGGCGGCGCGCACATCGGCCGGGGTGCAGCGCTTGGTGAGCAGTTCGCGCAGGGTCCGGCGGATCTCGTCCTGCTCGGCGGTGAAACGGGCGTTCATGCTGAGCCCCTCCGATCTGACGGATCGTCATATTAGGGCGGGAGGGCAGGGATGCCCAGACTTACGCGACCAGTCGAACTGACGTACCGTCAGATCTATGGTCTCTTCGAGGAAAGCCGCCGTGGTGGGCGTGGCCCTCTCCGACTGCGGGCGGCTGGACGACGGCACGACCGCCTACGCCCTGCACGCCCAGGCCGCCCGCCGCGCCCTCGCCGACGCCGGTCTGGACCGGTCGCAGGTGGACGGCTTCGCCTCCGCCGGACTCGGCACGCTGGCCCCGGTCGAGGTGGCGGAGTATCTGGGCCTGCGCCCCACCTGGGTGGACTCGACCTCCGTGGGCGGCGCCACCTGGGAGGTCATGGCCGCCCATGCGGCGGACGCGATCGCCGCGGGGCACGCCCGCGCGGTGCTGCTCGTGTACGGCTCCACCGCCCGCGCCGACATCCGCGCCGGCCGCCGCACCGGCACCCTCTCCTTCGGCACCCGCGGCCCGCTCCAGTTCGAGGCCCCGTACGGGCACACGCTCATCGCCAAGTACGCGATGGCCGCCCGCCGTCACATGATCGAGTACGGCACGACCGTCGAGCAGCTCGCCGAGGTGGCCGTCCAGGCGCGGGCCAACGCGGCGTTCAACCCCGGGGCGCTGCACCGCACGCCGATCACGGTGGACGACGTCCAGTCCGGGCCGCTGATCGCCGACCCCTTCACCAAGCTGCACTGCTGTCTGCGCTCCGACGGCGGCGCGGCGGTGCTGCTGGCCGCCGAGGACGTCGTACGGGACTGCCGTACGGCACCGGTGTGGGTGCTGGGGACGGGCGAGTACGTCTCGCACTCGGCGATGTCGGAGTGGCCCGACTTCACGGTGTCCCCGGCCGCTGTCAGCGGACCGCTGGCGTTCCGGCGGGCGGGGGTGCGGCCGGAGGAGATGGACCTCGCCGAGCTGTACGACGCCTTCACCTATATGACGCTGGTGACGCTGGAGGACCTGGGCTTCTGCGCCAAGGGCGAGGGCGGGGCCTTCGTGGAGAAGGGGCGGCTGCGGGTCGGGGGCGGCGGGCTGCCGGTGAACACCGACGGGGGCGGTCTGTCCGCCCAGCATCCCGGGATGCGGGGGCTTTTCCTGCTGGTGGAGGCGGTGCGGCAGCTGCGGGGCGAGTGCGGGGAACGGCAGGTGCGCCGGGCCGACGGCTCACTGCCCCGGCTGGCGGTGGCCTCCGGGACGGGCGGCTGGTTCTGCTCGTCGGGGACCGTGGTGCTGGGCCGGGAGTGAGAATCGGGACATGGGAACCGATCTTCACGAGCTGCTGCGGTCACTGCGGGTGTGGGACCCGGAGGTGACCGAGCTGCCGGCCTTCGACCCGTCCGACGCGCCCGGTGGACCGCTGGAGCTGTTCACCCGCTGGTTCGCCGAGGCGGTGGCGGCCGGGCAGACCGAGCCGCACACCATGTCGCTGGCCACGGCGGACGCGGACGGCCTGCCGGACGTGCGCATCGTGACGCTGCACGGCGCCGACGCCGGCGGCTGGGCCTTCGCCACCCACGCGCACAGCCGCAAGGGCACACAGCTCGCCGCCCGCCCTTATGCGGCCCTGGCCTTCTACTGGCCGGTGCTCGGCCGCCAGGTGCGGCTGCGCGGGCCCGTGGAGCAGGCGCCCGCCGAGGAGTCGCAGGCCGATCTGCACGCCCGCTCCACCGCCGCCCTGGCCGCGGCGCTGACCGGCCGGCAGAGCGGGGTGCTGGGCTCGCTCGAGGAGCTGGCCCGGGCTTCGGAGGCGGCCTGGGAGCGCGCCGAGCGGGAACCGGACGCGCCGGTGGAGTCCTGGACGCTGTACCGGCTGCGGCCGGACGAGGTGGAGTTCTTCCAGGGCGACGAGCGGCGCCGGCACGTACGGCTGCGCTACCGGCGGACCGGTGAGGGCTGGTCCCGGGAGCTGCTCTGGCCGTAGCGCCAGCGACGGTGGCCTGTGGGAACTACGAGAACGAGTACACGGCGAAGTCGGAGACGGGCCGGTAACCGATGCGCTGGTACAGCGCGTTGCTCGTCGGATTGGCCAGGTCCGTGAAGAGCAGCACCTCCTCCGCCCCGCGTTCCCGGGCGGTCCGGCTGGCCTCGGCCGTGGCCGCTCCGGCGTAGCCGCGGCGGCGCAGTGCGGGCGGGGTGTACACGCAGGAGACCCTGACCTGCCCGGCGACCTGCGGGCCCAGGCACGCCATGGCGACGAGCTCGCCCTCGGGATCCTCCCAGTAGGTCACGGCACGCTGCTCGATGCGGGCGTCCGCCCACGCCTCGGGTTCCTGGAACACGGGGTCGCCGACCGCCGCGCAGAAGTCGCGGTACCAGCGGCTCAGATGGGCCCGGTCCTCGGGCCCCGCGGTCCTCGCCCGGCCGGGCGGGACGGGCTGCGGCACGGTCAACTCACCCAGCCGGTACAGCCGTTGCCGCTGGTGGAGCGTGACCTCGGCGCCCGTGCGGCGCCGCCAGGCGTCGGCGAAGGCGGCGGCGGTGTCCTGGTCGCCCTGGACGCCGGGGAGCGACTGGCCGAGGTCGCCGAGGTCGCCGAGGTCGCGGAGCAGACAGGCGAGGGCGTCGGCCTCCGCCGGCGACAGCGGGGTGGGGCACAGCCGGTGCGGCGGAGTGCGGAAGAAGGCGGCCCGTACCTTCCCGTCCTGCTCCAGCACCCCGAACTCGGGGGCCCCGTCGCCGTACGACCGCGCCCCTTGCATGCGCAGGGTCTCGGTGACCGTCAACTGCACGGTGTGCACGGCGGGTTCGGCCCGCAGGAAATCACCGGCGCGGGCGAGGAAGTCGTCGATGTCCCGGGTGAGATACCAGTCGTGGGAAGCCATGCCTCATGGTGGCGCGGGGAGCGGGCGGGACGCCTCCGAATTTGTGGCCGGCGCATCCATGGCCTCGCGGCCGGTGTACCCCTGCCCTTGGCGCCCGGTGAGTCCAGGGCTCGACGGGCCCCCATGGGCTCGAACCGGGCTCGGCCACCGGTGCGGCGAGGGTGTCTACGGCCGGGGTCCCGTCACGGGATTCGGCGCCGGTGGTTCCTGGTCCGTCACGGGCTTCGGCGCCGGGGGTTCCGGGTCCGTCGCGAGGCGGGCGTGCAGATGGGCGTCGCGGAAGGCGTCGTGGCGGCCGGCGGCGAAGATGGCGTCCCGCATGGTCCCCTCGTACCGGAAGCCGCAGCGTTCGGCGATGTGGCAGGACACCTCGTGGCCCACGGCGTGGTCCAGCTCCAGGCGGTGCAGACCGAGGTCGGTCAGCGCCCAGCGCGCGGTGAGCAGCAGCGCCCGGGTGGCGACGCCCCGGCCGCGCGCCTCGGGGAGCACCCAGTAGCCGACCCGGGCCACCCGCAGCAGCGGCCGGATGTCGCTGACGACGATATGGCCGAGGAGGGTACCGCTGCCGGCGTCGGAGACCCGGAACGACGCCGTGGTCCCGTCCTCGGCCTGCGCCGCCCGCCCGCGCAGCACCTCACGGGCGCCGGCGAGGTCCGTGACCGGGCGGAAGGGGGTGTTCCAGCGCCGGAACTCGGGGTCGGTGGTGCCGCGCAGCCAGGCCTCCGCATCGCTGCGGGACGCCGGGTCCCAGGGACCCAGGTGCAGTCCGTGACCGTGGAGCTCCGCGACGGTGCGGGCGGATGCGCGCTTGGGTGGGTGGGCCATGGCCCCATTCAAACCCGCCGCACCGGCCGGAACACGGGAATATCCGCGCGGAAGGTCACCTCCAGCTCCATCCCGGGGCGCGGGCCGCCCGCCGCCTCCGCGTCCACGAGTTCCGTCATCATCCTCGGCCCCTCCGCGAGGGCGACGACGGCGGCGGTGTAGGGGGTACGGGAGGCGAAGGGCGGCAGGTCGTTGCGGTGCACGACGGACCAGGTGTAGAGCGTGGCCCGGCCGCTCGCGGTCTCCCAGGTGACGTTCTCGCTCCAGCAGTGGGGGCAGAACTCGCGCGGGTAGTGGTGGGCGCGGCCGCAGCCGCCGCACCGGCGGACGAGCAGCCGTCCCCGCGCGGCGGCCTCCCAGTAGGTCCTGGTGAAGGCGTCGGCCTCGGGAGCGGCGGCGGGCCCGGATCGGGATGCGTTCTCCATCTGCGCCTGCCGGGGTCGGGGGCGAATCCATGCCTGACGGTGTGTCAGTTTCACCGTTTCCGCGCACCGCCCGCAAGACCGCCCCGCAGACCATGGACGGGTCCGCACAGTTGTGATCGATCCGCAACCCATTGTGGTCTTGACCGATACCCATCAAGCAGGTGCGTGATTACGCTCGCGCTCATGGCCGACACCACCGACCCCACCAGCAGATCCGCGCAGCCCACGGACCCTGCCCCGCCCGACCACCCCGTCTATGTCGTCGGCGGCGGACCCGGGGGGCTCGCCGTCGCCTACGCGCTCCGCTCGCGGGGGCTTCGGGCCGTCGTGCTGGAGCGGTCCGAGCAGGTGGGGGCCTCCTGGCGGCGGCACTACGACCGGCTGCGGCTGCACACCACCCGGCGCCAGTCGGCCCTGCCGGGTCTGCCGATGCCACGCCGGTTCGGGCGGTGGGTGGCCCGCGACGACGTGGTCCGGTACCTGGAGAAGTACGCCGAGCACCACCGTCTCGAGATCGTCACCGGGGTGGAGGTCTCCCGCGTGGAGCGCACCCCGGACGGCACCGGCTGGCTGCTGCGCGCCACCGGGGGCCGTGAGCTGACCGGCGCCGCGGTCGTCGTCGCCACCGGCTACAACCACACGCCGCGGGTGCCCGACTGGCCCGGCCGGGACGGCTTCACCGGTGAGTTCCTGCACGCCTCCGCCTACCGCAACCCGGCCCCCTTCACCGGCCGGGACGTGCTCGTCGTGGGCGTCGGCAACACGGGCGCCGAGATCGCCGTCGATCTGGTGGAGGGCGGCGCCTCCCGGGTGCGGCTCGCGGTGCGCACCGCTCCGCACATCGTGCGCCGCTCCACGGCGGGCTGGCCCGCCCAGTACTCGGGCATCCTGGTGCGGCGTCTGCCGGTGAAGCTGGTCGACCGGATCAGCCGGCTGCAGGCGAAGGTGGCGGTGCCGGACCTCTCCGAGCACGGCCTGCCCCGCCCCGAGACCGGCCTGTACAGCCGGGTTCTGGAGGGCGCCATCCCGGTGCAGGACGCCGGGCTGATCGACGCCGTGCGCAGCGGCCGGGTGGAGGTCGTGGCCGCCGTGGAGGGCTTCGAGGACGGCAAGGTCCTCCTCGCCGACGGCACCCGCATCGGCCCGGACGTGGTGATCGCGGCCACGGGGTACGAGCGGGGCCTGGAGCCGCTCGTCGGGCACCTCGGCGTCCTGGACGAGCGGGGCAGACCCGTGGCCCACGGCGCCCGCAGCCCCGAGGGCGCCCGGGGCCTGTACTTCACCGGCTACACCAACCCCATCAGCGGCAACCTCCGTGAGCTGGCCATCGACGCCCAGCGGATCGCCAGGGCGGTGAGCCGGGGCGGCGCACCGGGGGTGTCCCGCCTTCCGGGGTGAGCGGCAGCAGCACCAGCGATCCTCCACGCCCCCGCCGGGCGACGCCCCTCCCCGAGCAACCACCGCTGCCACAACTGGCCTTGTCCGGGCCGTTCCTGACATTCCGTCCGTTCAGTAATCTGACAGTGTGTCAGTTGGTAGCGGCTGTCTCACAGGAGCGGGCGAAGCCATGCTTGGATCGACCCACGGCACCCTCACCACCGACTACCGCCGGACCCGGGCCATCGCCTGCGGCGAGCGGACCGGTCCCGTCGTGCGCGGCAGGCCGGCCGAGGCGGGCGACACGGACGTCAGCGGGCGCCCGCTGTACGCCGAGGTCCCCGATCTGGACCGGCTGTTCCGGCCGGAGTCCGTGGCCGTGATCGGCGCCTCGGACGCCGAGGGACGCCCGCACACCGGCATCACCCGGCAGCTGCTCGACTGGGCCGGGCGGGTCGGCGCCCGGCTGTTCCCGGTGCATCCGAGCCGCACCGCCGTGTTCGGCATCCCCTGCTCCCCGTCCGTGGCCGACCTGCCCGAGCAGGTCGACGTCGCCGTCGTCCTGGTCGGCGACCCCCTGCCGGTGATCGAGGAACTGGCCGAGGCCAAGGCCCGGTTCGCGGTGGTGTTCGCCTCCGGGTTCGCGGAGACCGGCGACGAGGGTGCCGCCGCCCAGGACCGGCTGGCCGCGGCCGTCGCGGACTCCGGGATGCGGCTGCTCGGCCCGAACACCAACCTCAACGCCTTCGAACGCTTCCGGGACGATCTCGACGGCCCCGCGATCGCCCTGATCACCCAGTCCGGCCACCAGGGGCGGCCCGTCTTCGCCCTCCAGGAGAACGGCATCCGCGTCTCCCACTGGGCGCCCACCGGCAACGAGGCCGACCTGGAGACCGCCGACTTCCTCTCCTACTTCGCCGAACGGCCCGAGGTCGGCGCCGTCGCCGCGTATCTGGAGGGCCTGAAGGACGGCCGGGCCTTCCTGCTCGCCGCCGACCGGGCCGCCCGCCGCGGTGTCCCCGTCGTCGCGGTCAAGGTCGGCCGCACCGAGACCGGCGCCCGCACCGCCGCCTCGCACACCGGCAAGCTGACCGGCGCCGACGCGGTGGTGGACGCGGCGATGCGGCAGTACGGGGTGATCCGGGTCGACGGCCTGGACGAACTCCAGGACACCGCGGCCCTGCTGGCCCGGGCCCGGCCGCCGCGGGCGGACGGCGTGGCCGTCTACTCGATCTCGGGCGGCACGGGGGCACACGTCGCCGACCTGGCGACCGCGGCCGGCCTGCACCTGCCGGAGTTGTCCGAGGCCCGGCAGGCGGAGCTGCACCAGTGGATACCGGAGTACCTCGGCGTGGCCAACCCGGTCGACAGCGGCGGCCATCCGGTGGGCGACGAACGGGGCCGCAGGATCATCGACGCGATCCTCGACGACCCCGGGGTGGGCGTGCTGATCTGCCCGGTCACCGGGCCGTTCCCGCCGCTGAGCGACCGGCTGGTGCGGGACCTGGTGGACGCCGCCGAGCAGACGGAGAAGCTGGTGTGCGTGGTGTGGGGGTCGCCGGTCGGCACCGAACCCGCCTACCGGGAGGTGCTCCTTGGCTCCTCGCGGGTGGCCACCTTCCGGACCGTCGCCAACTGCCTCACCGCGGTCCGCGCCTGCCTCGCCCACCACCGCTTCGTCACCGGCTACCGCTCCCCCTTCGACGAGGCGCCGCGCACCCCCTCCCCGTCCTACCGCAAGGCGCGGCTGCTGATGCGGCCCGGTGAGCAGCTCAGCGAGCACGCGGCCAAGCAGCTGCTGCGGGCGTACGGGATCCGGGTGCCGCGCGAGCAACTGGTGACCAGCGCGGCCGCGGCCGTACGGGCGGCGGGGACGGTCGGCTTCCCGGTGGTGATGAAGGCCTCCGGGGCGCGGATCGCCCACAAGACCGAACTGGGCCTGGTGAAGACCGGCCTGACCTCGGCCAGCCAGGTCCGCGACGCCTACCGGGAGCTGACCGACATCGCCCGCTACGAGGACGTGGAGCTGGACGGCGTCCTGGTCTGCCAGATGGTCGGGCAGGGCGTCGAGATGGTCGTCGGGATGTCCCACGACGAGCTGTTCGGGCCGACGGTGACGGCCGGGATCGGCGGGGTGCTGGTGGAGGTGCTGCAGGACACCGCCGTGCGCGTGCCGCCCTTCGGCGAGGAGCAGGCGCGGGACATGCTCGACGAACTGCGCGGCCGGCCCCTGCTCGACGGCGTACGGGGACGCCCGCCGGCGGACCTCGACGCGCTCGTCGAGGTCATCCTCCGGGTGCAGCGCATGGCCCTGGAACTCGGCGACGAGCTGGCGGAGCTCGAACTCAACCCCCTGATGGTCTCACCCCGGGGGCAGGGCGCGGTCGCCCTGGACGCGCTCGCCGTGTGCCGGTGACGCACTCGCCGGCTGCCGGTGACGCCACAGACCGTCTGCCGGTGACGCACTCGCCGGCTGCCGGTGACGCCACTGTCCGTCTGCCGGTGACGCACTCGCCGGCTGCCGGTGACGCCACTGACCGTCTGCCGGTGACGCGCTCGCCGTGTGCCGGTGACGCACTCGCCGGCTGCCGGTGACGCACTCGCCGGCTGCCGGTGACGCCACAGACCGTCTGCCGGTGACGCACTCGCCGGCTGCCGGTGACGCCACTGTCCGTGCCCGCCGATCCCGCCAACGCCCGCCCGCACACCCGGTGAAGGACCTCCCCATGCCCGACTCCCCCCGTCCGCCGACGACATCCGACGCCGCGCACTCCGCCGACGCCGGCGAAACCGTCGATCCCGGCGAACCCACCGGTCCCGCTGATCCCGCCAACTCGGCTGATGTCGCCAACTCCGCTGATCCCGCCGGCCCCGCCGATCCCGTCGATTCATGGATCCGGCACGTCACCCACAACCAGGTCACCCACATCACCCTCGACCGCCCCGAGGCCCTCAACGCCCTCACGCCCGGCCTGCGCGAACGCCTCGTCGGGCTGCTGGACGGCGCCTCCGCCGACCCGCAGGTGCGGGCCGTGGTCCTCACCGGCACGGGCCGCGGCTTCTGTGCCGGGGCCGATCTGCGCGGCGGCCGGACGCCGGCCGGCCCGCCCGCGCCCGGTGACGTGGCCCGCACCCTGCGGCAGGGCGCCCAGCGGCTGATCGCCGCGGTGCTGGACTGCGAGAAGCCGGTGATCGCCGCCGTCAACGGCACTGCGGCCGGTCTTGGCGCCCATCTGGCCTTCGCCTGCGACCTGGTGCTCGCCGCCCGCTCGGCACGCTTCATCGAGGTCTTCGTCCGCCGCGGCCTGGTCCCCGACGCCGGCGGCGCCTACCTCCTCCCGCGCCTGATCGGCCCGCAGCGCGCCAAGGAGCTGATGTTCTTCGGCGAAACCCTCACCGCGGCCGGCGCGGAACGCCTGGGCCTGGTCAACCGGGTGGTCCCCGACGAGGACCTGGGCGCCACCGCCCGCGCCTGGGCCGCCCGCCTGGCCGCGGCGCCCACCCGCGCCCTCGCCCTCACCAAGCAGCTGGTCAACGCCTCGCTCGACACCGACCGTGCCGCGGCCTTCGCCGCCGAGGCGAACGCCCAGGAGCTCAACCTGGCGGCCGAGGACGCCCGGGAGGGCCTGACCGCCTTCGCCGCCCGCAGAGAACCCGAGTTCAGGGGCCGCTGACCTGGCCGCCGACTTCCCATCTGATGGTCCGTCAGGTCTAATGGATGGCGTGATGGGACATGCGGGGATGGCCGCCGCGGCGGTCCGCTATCTCAGGTCGGCCGACCGTGCGCCGGACCCGGTGGAGGCGCTGCCGCGCCCCGAGCTGCGCTGCGTCCGGGAGGACGAGCGGCCCCCGGTCCCGCAGGACGAGTTCCGCCGGGTGCTCGGCTGCTTCGCCACCGGGGTGACGGTGGTGACCGCCGACGACGAAGGGACCCCGGTGGGCTTCGCCTGCCAGTCCTTCACCTCGCTCTCCCTGGAGCCGCCCCTGGTCGCGTTCATGGTGGGGCGCACCTCCACCACCTGGCCGCGCATCGCCCGCGCGGGCGCGTTCTGCGTGAACGTCCTGGCCGCGCACCAGGGGCCGCTGTGCCGGGCCTTCGCGGTCAGCGGCGCCGACAAGTTCGCGGGCGTGGCCCACGACCCGTCCCCGGTCTCCGGCTCGCCTCGTCTGGCGGAGACGCTCGCCTGGATCGACTGCACCGTGCACGCCGTGCACACCGGCGGCGACCATCTCGTCGTCGTCGGCCGGGTGGACGCCCTGGGGGCGCCGGGCGCGGACCGGCCGCCGCTGCTGTTCCACCGGGGCCGGTTCGGGCGGATGAGCGACGGCGGCTGACCCGGATCCGGCCCGCCCGGCCCGGCCAGGCCAGGCCACCGAGTGATGCACAGGTCGCCTCACCGGGCGACGGACACCGGCACCTCCGCCGTTCCCCGCCGGATCACCAGGGCCATCAACGCGGCCGCCGCGCACAGCGCGCCCGAGGCGTACCAGACGACGTCGTAGGTGCCGAAGACGTCGCGGGCGACCCCGCCGAGGAAGGCGACGAGGGCGGCGCCGACCTGGTGGGAGGCGAGGACCCAGCCGAAGACGATGGCGCTGTCCTCGCCGTAGTGCTCGCGGCACAGGGCGAGGGTGGGCGGCACGGTGGCGACCCAGTCGAGGCCGTAGAAGACGATGAACAGGACCATCGGCGGGTGGACGCCGGGCGCCAGCAGCAGCGGCAGGAAGAGCAGCGACAGGCCGCGCAGGGCGTAGTAGACGGCGAGCAGCCGGCGGGCCTCGAAGCGGTCGGTGAACCAGCCGGAGGCCACGGTGCCGACGACGTCGAAGACGCCGATGACGGCGAGCAGGGAGGCGGCGGCCTGCACGGGCATGTGGGCATCGTGCGCGGCCGGCACGAAGTGGGTCTGGATCAGGCCGTTGGTGGAGGCGCCGCAGATCGCGAAGGTGCCGGCGAGCAGCCAGAACGGGCCGGTGCGGGCGGCCGAGGCCAGCACCTTGAGCGCCCGCCGGGCGGCACCGGGCACGGGCGCGGGCTTGGGCACGAACTCGGCGGCCCCGTAGGGCTTGAGACCCACGTCGGCCGGGTGGTCGTGCAGCAGGAGCCAGACGAAGGGCACCACCGCGAGCGCGGCGAGTGCCACGGTGACGGCGGCGGGCCGCCAGTCGTAGGCCTCGACGATCCAGGCCACCAGCGGCAGGAAGATCAGCTGCCCCGAGGCGGACGCGGCGGTGAGGATGCCGCTGACCAGGCCCCGGCGCTCGGTGAACCAGCGGTTGGTGACGGTGGCGGCGAAGGCCAGCGCCATGGACCCGGTGCCGAGGCCCACCAGCAGCCCCCAGCACAGCAGGAGTTGCCAGGCCGCCGTCATCCACACCGTCAGGCCCGAGCCGGCGGCGATCACCATCAGGGCGACGGCGACGACCCGCCGGATGCCGAAGCGGTCCATCAGCGCGGCCGCGAAGGGCGCGGTCAGCCCGTACAGCGCCAGGTTGACCGAGACGGCGGCGCCGATGGTGCCGCGGGACCAGCCGAACTCGGTGTGCAGGGGGTCGGTGAACAGTCCCGGTACCGCGCGGAAGGCCGCCGCGCCGATGATCGTCACGAAGGTGACGGCGGCGACGAACCAGGCGCGATGGATCCGCGGGCGGGTGCGCCGGGTGCCGGTCCCGGGCCCGGCGGCGGGTGTCTCGGTGGTCGTTGTCTGGGTCACGCCACAGAGCGTGCCGGTCGCCGATCTCCGCATCGAGTGGCCCGAAGGACACCATTCGTTAGGATCGGGCCATGCAGCCGCACCGTGTAGTCGTCCTGGCCCTCGACGGGCTGCTCCCCTTCGAGCTGGGCATCCCGCACCGCATCTTCGGCCGCCCGCGGGACGGTCAGGGGCGCCCGCTGTACGAGGTGGTCACCTGCTCCGTCCGGCCGCCGGGGCCGGTGGAGACGGACGCCGACTTCACCCTGCACGTCCCGCACGGCCCGGAGGCCCTGGCCACCGCCGACACGGTGATCATCCCCGCCTCCTACGAGCTGGGCCCGGTGTACGAGCGGGGCGAACTGACCGGCGAACTGGCCGCGGCCCTCGCCCTGATCAGGCCCGGCACCCGGCTCGCCTCCATCTGCACCGGCGTCTACGTCCTCGCCGCCGCCGGCCTGCTCGACGGGCGTCCGGCGACCACCCACTGGGCCGACGCCGAGCGCTTCCAGCGGCTCTTCCCGCGCATCAAGGTCGACCCGGACGTGCTGTTCATCGACGACGGCGACATCCTCACCTCGGCGGGCGTCGCCGCCGGCATCGACCTGTGCCTGCACATGGTGCGCAGCGACCACGGAGCCGCCGTGGCCAACGACGTGGCCCGCCGGACGGTGGTGCCGCCGCACCGCGACGGCGGACAGGCGCAGTACATCCAGCGCCCGGTGCCCGATCCGCAGCAGGCGTCCACGACCGCCGCCCGCGCCTGGGCCCTCGGCCGGCTGCACGAGCCGATCCAGCTGCGCGACATGGCCGCGCGGGAGTCGATGTCGGTCCGCACCTTCACCCGCCGCTTCCGCGAGGAGGTCGGCGTCAGCCCCGGGCAGTGGCTGACCCAGCAGCGGGTGGAGCGCGCCCGGCATCTGCTGGAGACCACCGACCTGTCCGTGGACCAGGTGGCCCGCGACGCCGGGTTCGGCACCGCCCAGTCGATGCGCCAGCACCTCCAGGCGGCCCTGGGCGTGACCCCGACCGCCTACCGGCGCACCTTCCGCGCCAACGGCAACGCCACCGCCCCCGCCGACGGCAGCAGCAACGGCAACGGCAGGACTGAGACCGTTCAGAAGGTCAGCACCGCGCGGGCGACCCGGCCCGCCTCCGCGTCCGCGCAGGCCTTGGCGAAGTCCTCCACCGGATAGGTGCGGGTGACCAGTTCGTCGAGGAGCAGCCGCCCGTGCCGGTACAGCTCGGCGTAGCGGGCGATGTCCCGCTGCGGCCGGGAGGAGCCGTAACGGCAGCCGAGGATCGACTTGTCCAGGTACATCGAGCCGACCTGGAAGGACGCCTCCGCACCGGCCGGCGGGACGCCGAGCAGCACCGCCTGCCCGCCCCGGTCGAGCAGCTCCACGGCCTGCCGGACCAGCTCCGGCCGGCCCGCGCACTCGAAGGCGTGGTCGGCCCCGGTGGGCAGGACCTCCCGCACGCCCCCGGTGGAGGTGAGGAAGTGGGTGGCGCCGAAGCGGCGGGCGGCCTCCTCCTTGGCGGGGTTGGCGTCGACGGCCACGATCCGCAGGGCTCCCGCGAGCCGCGCCCCCTGGATCACATTGAGGCCGACCCCGCCCGCCCCGATCACCAGCACGCTGTCCCCGTGCTCCACCCGCGCCCGGTTCAGCACGGCCCCCACCCCGGTCAGCACCGCGCACCCGAGGAGCGCCGCCGAGGTCCAGGGCACGTCGTCCGCCACCCGTACGGCCTGCACCGCCCGCACCACCGTCCGTTCCGCGAAGGCGGAGGTGGCGGCGAACTGGTGCACCGCGGCGCCCCGGTGGGTGAAGGGCCGCTGCGGGCGGCCGAACGCCCGCCGGCACAGGGTGGGGCGGCCCCGCGCACAGTCGGCGCACGTCCCGCAGTTGGCCAGGGTGGACAGCGCCACATGGTCACCGGGCGCGACATGGGTGACACCCTCGCCGACGGCCTCGACCACTCCGGCGCCCTCGTGCCCGAGCACCACCGGCACGGGGAACGGGATGGTCCCGTCCACCACCGACAGATCGCTGTGGCACACCCCGGCCGCCGCGAGCGCCACCCGCACCTCCCCGGGGCCGGGGTCGCGCACCTGGAGTCCGTCCACCACCTCGGCCGACTTGCCGTCGAAGAGCACGCCTCTCATGCCGCATCTCCCTTGGGTTCCCGGGGCAGACCGAGCACCCGCTCGGCGATGATGGTGCGCTGGATCTGGTCGGAGCCGCCGTAGATGGTGTCGGCGCGGGAGAAGAGGAAGAGGTGCTGGTCGGCGTCCACGGCGTACGGCTCCGCGACCGACCACTCGGCCGGACCGGCCGCCGCCGCGGCACCCCGCACCCGCACCGCCAGCTCTCCCAGCCGCTGATGCCAGCCGCCCCACAGCAGCTTGGCCACGCTGGGCGCCCCCGCCGCGGTCCTGGCGTCGCCCGGACTGCCGAGGGTGCGCAGCGCGTTCCAGCGCATCACCCGCAGCTCCGCCCACAGCCTGACCAGTTCGTCGCGTACGACCGGATCGTCGGCGGCCCCGGTGTGCCGGGCGGTGCGCAGCACGCGGGCGAACTCCTCGGCGAAGCCGATCTGCTGGGCCAGCGTGGACACTCCCCGCTCGAAGCCGAGCAGGCTCATCGCGACCCGCCAGCCGTTGCCCTCGCCGCCCACCACATGCTCGGCGCGGGCGTACGCCCCGTCGAAGAACACCTCGTTGAAGTCGCTGGTCCCGGTGATCTGCCGGATGGGCCGCACCTCGATCCGCCCCGGCTGGTCCATGGGGACGAGCAGGAAGCTGAGCCCGTGATGCCGGCGGGAGCCCGCCTCGCTGCGGGCCAGCACGAAGCACCAGTCGGCCTCGTGGGCGAGCGAGGTCCAGATCTTCTGCCCGGTGATGCGGTAGCGGACCCCGTCGCGTTCGGCCCTGGTGCGCACCCCGGCGAGGTCGGAACCGGCGCCGGGCTCGCTGTAGCCCTGGCACCAGAGTTCGTCACCGGCGGCGACGGGCGGCAGGAAGCGGGCCTTCTGCCCTTCGGTCCCGTGCGCGATCAGGGTGGGGGCGAGCAGCTTCTCCCCGATGTGCCCGCACCGGGGAGGTGCCCCGGAGCGCAGGTACTCCTCGGCCCACACCACCTGCTGGGTGAGCGTGGCGGTGCGGTTGCCGTATCCGTCCTCGGGCCAGCCGAGCCCGATCCAGCCGGCCCGGCCCAGGGTCCTCTCCCAGGCACGCCGGTCCTGTCCGGCGCCGGCCTGCACATGCTCGCTCAGCCAGGTGCGTGCCTGTGCCCGGAACGTCTCGTCCCCGGCGGCGGTCCCGAAGTCCATCTCAGGCCCCCGGCCCCTTCAGCAGCGGCATGGGATCGACGCCCACCGTGCCCGGCAGCACCTCGGCGATCCGACCCGGCGTCCAGGAACCGCCCTCGGCGTAGGCGGCGCGGACCTCCCTGGGCTGCGCCCACAGCGCGATCTTCGCGCCGGCCACCGTGTACACCTGCCCGGTGATGCCCTCCGCCTTCGCGGCGTCGGACAGCAGGTAGACCACCAGCGCGGCGACGTCCTCCGGCTCCCCGATGTCGCGGAGCTCGGCGGGGACCCGCACCGACATGCGGGTGCGCGCCACGGGCGCCACCGCGTTGGCGGTGACCCCGTACCGGTGCAGGCCGAGCGCGGCGCTGCGCACCAGGGAGACGACTCCTCCCTTGGCCGCGCTGTAGTTGGCCTGGGTCACCGACCCCTGATGGGCGCCGGAGGTGAAGCCGATGAGGGTGCCGGACCGCTGCTGCCGCATCACCGCCGAGGCGGCGCGGAACACCGTGAACGTGCCCTTCAGATGGGTCGCCAGGACCGAGTCCCACTCCTCCTCGGTCATGTTGAACAGCATCCGCTCCCGCAGGATCCCGGCCCCGCACACGACCCCGTCGAGCCGCCCCCACTGGGCGAGGGCCACCTCGACGACCCGCTGCCCGCCCGCCATCGTGGAGATGTCGTCGGCGACGGCGACCGCCTCCCCGCCGGCCGCGGTGATCTCCTTGACCACCGCCTCGGCGACCTCGCTCGCCGGAGCGGATCCGTCGACGGCCACCCCGTAGTCGTTGACCACGACCCGCGCTCCCTCGCCGGCCGCGGCGAGCGCGGCGGCACGGCCGATGCCCCGCCCCGCGCCGGTGACGGCGACGACCTTGCCCGACAGGAAGTTCCCCACGCCGGTCCCCTTCCCGATCCACGGTTTCTGACGGACCGTTAGATCTGCGTACCCGACTATTACGACCCGTCAGACGGCCGAGCACAACCCCCGGGAGGGACCGGAGCCATGCCGCTGCCCACCGCCTTCCACGACATCGCCGCCCGCGTGAACAACTGGGGCCGCTGGGGGCCGGACGACGAGCTCGGCACGCTGAACCTGATCACGGACGAGGTGGTCCGCGCGGCGGCGGCCTGCGTCCGCACCGGCCTCCGGATCCCGCTGGCGCTGCCGCTGCGGCGGCAGATGGTGCAGACCGGGGCGATCCCCGGCCGGATCGACCCGCTGCACGTGATGGTGCAGGTCAACCAGGAGCTGTTCGGGCCGGGCACGGTGGCGTGCAACGACGACGCGGTGACCATGGGGCTGCAGGCGGGCACCCACTGGGACGCGCTGGCCCATGTCTCCCGCTCCGGGCTGCTCTACAACGGCCGCCCGGCCGGCACGGTCACCGCGCACGACGGTGCCGCCTTCGCCGGGATCGGCACCGTGCGGCATCTGGTCTCGCGCGGGGTGCTGCTCGACGTCGCCCGGGCGCATGGCACGGACCGGCTGGAGGGCGGGCACGCGGTCACCCCGGAGGACCTGGAGGCGGCCGAGGAGCTGGCGGGGACGCGGGTGCGGGCCGGTGACATCGTGCTGGTGCGGACCGGGCAGATCCGGCTGTGCCTGGACGGGGACCGGCAGGGCTACGCACACCCCTCGCCGGGGCTGTCGATCCGCACCCCGGAGTGGTTCCACGCACGGGACGTCGCGGCGGTGGCCGGCGACACCCTCACCTTCGAGATCTTCCCGCCCGAGATACCCGGACTGTGGCTGCCGGTGCATGCCCTGCACCTGGTGGAGATGGGCATGCCGCAGGGGCAGAACTGGGATCTCGAAAAGTTGTCCACAGCCTGTGGAGAAACCGGCCGCTATGCGTTCCTGCTGTCGGCGACACCGGAACCCTTCACCGGCGGGACGGGCGCCCCCGTCGCGCCCGTCGCCGTCCTCTGAGCCGACCCCCCTCTGAACCGACCCACTCCGAGCCGCCTCCCCCTCGGTGCGGCGGCGCGGCGCTGTCCGCCCCGAGCACGGCAGCGCCGCCCGCTCCCTGATGCCGGCGCTCCCGCCCCGGTCCCCGTCGGCCCTGAGGGACCCGCGCCGGACAACGACCCACACTCGCCGAGGACTCCCGTCGAAGCCCTCGCCGTCCCCTCGCGGCGAATCGCTTCGACCAGCGTGATCAGTCGGACACGCCGCGTCAATGACGCGAACCGGGTGATCGCCGGGGAGGGGCATATGCCCAGCTCAGACCGCACCGCGCACGGAAGCACGCCCGGCGCACCACCTCATGACGAATCCCGGGCCGCCCGGCCGCCCGTGCCACCGTGCACCGGTCGGCACGCCCGGCCGCACGGGTCACCCCCACGTGCGCCCGCTGTTCAACGGCCCCGTACGGAAGCCGGCTTCCGCAGGGCTCAGACCGCCTCGTACGCGAGCCCGTCGTAGGCCGGTGTCCGGCCGGTGCAGGCCGGGGTGGCGGGTCCCGGTTCGGGGCAGCGGTCGAGTTCGCACCAGATGCGCTTGCCGGTGCCCTCGCAGCTCCAGCCCCAGCGGTCGGCGAGGCCGTCGACGAGGGCGAGTCCGCGTCCGCCGGTCGCCTCGCCGTCCACCCAGCGCGGGACCGGCGCCTGGGCGCTGCGGTCGGCCACCTCCAGGCGGACGGTGGCGGTTTCGGCCGCGGTGCCCGGCAGGGACAGGCGCAGCACGGCCGGACAGCCGGTGTGCACCACGGCGTTGGTGACGAGTTCCGAGACCAGCAGGATCAGGGTCTCGGCGAGGGACTCGTCGGCCCCTATCCCGGACCCGGCCAGACGTGAGCGGGCCCACCGCCGGGCCCGTCCCACCTCAGCGGGGTCGGGCCGGATCTCCAGCTGCACTTGAAGCACCTGCACCGCTCACACCATCCGAACCGGCGGACACTTGGACTCGCGCCTCACGAGGGCCACGATCGTAGCCATTTTCTGCATGGCCAGAACAACGGCCGGGTCAGGGGTCACGCAACGTGAATCCCTGTTGGGACAGCATGGTTGACGTACAGTCACGCCAACAAGCGCTTCGGGCATATTCCAGCGCGAAGGAGTACCCGTACGGCATACTGTGCGACGCTCGCCGCGAGGAGTCGAACAGGCGGCAACCGTCGGCCGGAGCGCGCGATCGGCGCTCACATCCACTCGCATCTCACACAAGGTACCGGAGCGGAGGGCCGACTCCGGGCCGTGACGAGACGCCCCGAGGACACAACCCGGTCTCAACGCTCCGTGATCAAGCAATGCCACGATCCGTGACATCTGCCGGGCGCCCTCGGGCAAGCACCGCAGGCGGCGCCCGTTTCAGCCGTCCCGGGCGAGCAGATCTTCGGCGAGCCGTTCCTCACTCTCCGTCACTCCGCCCGCACGACGGGTGCGTACCCAGGCCCGCTTGAGGTGCAGATGCACGTCCGACTCCCAGGTGAAGCCCATGCCGCCGTGCACCTGGAGGCAGTCGCGGGCGCCGCGCACGGCGGCCTCGTCGGCGAGCAGCCGGGCGGCGGCGATGTCGGCCGGGTCGGCGGTGACGGCGGCGGCGTAGACGGCGGCGCGCGCCGTCTCGGCCCGCACATGGATGTCCGCGCACAGATGGGCGACCGCCTGGAAGGCGCCGATGGGCCGTCCGAACTGCTGACGGGTCCGGGCGTGTTGCGCGGCCAGTTCGCACACCCGGGTGGCGGTGCCGAGCTGTTCGGCGGCGGTGAGCAGCACCGCCACGGGACCGGCGGGCCCCGGCCGCGCGGCTGAGGCCCGGTGCAGGGGGGTGAGGGGGTCCACGGAGTCGAGCTTCACGGCCCCGGCGGGGTCGCCGAGGACCACGTCCGCCTCCGCCAGCCACTCCACCAGCGGCCCGTCGACGGCGGTGACGACCCGCTCGCCGGTGGCCGCGCCGGGCACCGTGCCGGCCGCCAGGTGGGTGGCCACCAGCGGTCCGGGCAGCAGGGCGCGGCCCGCCTCCTCGAAGGCCAGCACCGCCTCGGGCAGCCCCAGTCCGACGCCGCCGTCCTGCTCCGGCAGCCGCAGCGCGAAGAACCCGGCCTCGCCCAGCGTCCGCCACAGCTCCCGGTCGAGCCGCCCCGGCCGGTCCGCGGCCGCCCGCAGCGCCGTCCGGCCGAACCGCCGCTCCAGCAGGGTCCGTACGCCGTCCTTGAGCGCCTTCTGGTCGTCGGTGAGGCGGAAGCGCACCGGTTCACCGTCCCTTCGGCAGGCCGAGGATCCGCTCGGCGACGATGCTCCGCTGGATCTGCGAGGTGCCGGCCGCGATGGAGTACGACAGGGAGTTCAGCCGCTCCCGGGTCCACGGCTGTGCGGCGTCCAGCGCGTCCGGGCCGAGGACGTCCGCCGCGGCGTCGAACAGCTCCTGGCGGGCGTGCGAGTAGGCCAGCTTGAACACCGAGCCGCCGACCCCGGGCACCGCGTCCGGTCCCTCGGCCGCGCTCACGTTCCACTGGACCAGCCGCCACAGCGCCCGGAACTCCGCCTCCAGCCCGCCCAGCCGGCGCCGCAGCACGGGGTCGTCCCAGCGGCCGTTCTTCCGGGCCCGGGCGGCCAGTTCGGTCAGCACCCGGCGGCAGGCCACCACCTCGCCGGCGAAGGCGGTGCCGCGCTCGAAGGACAGGGTGACCTGGGTGACCCGCCAGCCGTCGTTCTCGGCGCCGACCCGGCAGGACACCGGCACGCGCACCTCGTCGAGGAACACCTCGGCGAACTCGGCCGACCCGGCGAGGGTCGTCAGGGGCCGCACGGTCACACCGGGGGTGTCCATCGGCATCGCCAGCCAGGTGATGCCCCGGTGCCTGGGCGCCTCGGGGTCCGTGCGGACCAGCAGTTCGCACCAGTCGGCGACCTCGGCGTGCGAGGTCCAGATCTTGGAGCCGTGCACCACGTAGTGGTCGCCGTCGCGCCGGGCGCGGGTGCGCAGCGCCGCGAGGTCGGACCCGGCCTCCGGTTCGCTGAAGCCCTGGCACCACACCTCCTCGCCACGCAGGATCGGCGGCAGCCAGCGTTCCTTCTGCTCGGGGGTGCCCTCGGCGGCGATGGTGGGTCCGGCGTGCAGCAGTCCGACGAAGTCGGCGCCGACGTACGGGGCTCCGGCCCGTTCGGTCTCCTCCAGGAAGATCAGCCGCAGCGTCGGGGAGGCGTCCCAGTGGACCGTGGCGTACCCGGCGTCGTACAGCCTGCGCTGCCAGCCGAGGTCGTAGGCGCGCCGGGCGGGCCAGTCGCCGGGGGGCGGCTGCGGCGGCAGCGTGGGCAGCACCTCCGCGAGCCAGGTGCGCAACCGGGCGCGGAAGTCCTCCTCCTCGGGGGTGTACGTCAGGTCCATGGCCCGGCCTACACGAGGTCCAGGCCGAGCATCCGGATGGCGTTGCCGCGCATCAGCTTGTGGACCGTCTCCTCGTCGAGGCCCTTCACATGGTCGAGGGCGACCTCCTTGGTGTGCGGGAAGGTCGAGTCGACGTGCGGGTAGTCGGTCTCGAAGGTGGCGTTGTCCCGGCCGACCACGTCCAGGGACGCGATGCCGTGCTTGTCGCGGAAGAAGCAGCAGTAGATCTGGCGGTAGTAGTACGTCGACGGGGGTTCGGGGATCGTGTCGCGGACGCCGCCCCAGGCTCGGTGCTCCTCCCAGACGTCGTCGGCGCGCTCCAGGGCGTAGGGGATCCATCCCATCTGGCCCTCGCTGTAGGCGAGGGTGAGCCGGGGGAAGCGCACCAGGACGCCGCTGAAGAGGAAGTCCATCATCGAGGCCATCGCGTTGTTGAAGGACAGCGAGGCCTGCACGGCGGGCGGGGCGTCCGGGGAGGCGGCGGGCATCTGGGAGCTGGACCCGATGTGCATGGTGACGACCGTGCCGGTGTCCTGGCAGGCGGCGAAGAACGGGTCCCAGTGGCCGGAGTGGATCGAGGGCAGCCCGAGGTGGGTGGGGATCTCGGAGAAGGTCACCGCCCGCACCCCGCGGGCGGCGTTGCGCTCGATCTCGGCGACCGCCAGCTGCACGTCCCACAGCGGTATCAGGCACAGCGGGATGAGCCGGCCGCCGCTGTCCCCGCACCACTCCTCCACCATCCAGTCGTTGTAGGCACGCACGCAGGCCAGGGCGACCTCCTTGTCGTGCGCCTCGGCGAAGGTCTGCCCGCAGAAGCGGGGGAAGGTGGGGAAGCACAGGGACGCCTCGACATGGTTGAGGTCCATGTCCTTCAGGCGTTCGGCCGGGTCCCAGCAGCCGGGCCGCATCTGGTCGCGGGTGATGCCCTCCAGGGTCATCTCGTCGCGGTCGAAGCCGACGGCCGCGATGTTGCGCTTGTACGGGAACTGCAGGTCCTCGTAGATCCACCAGTCGGTGGGCGGGCCGTCCGGGTCCATGGTGATCCGGTACTTGCCGCCGACGTAGGCGAGTTCCCCGATGCCGGCGGTCAGCGGCCTGGGCCCGCGGTCGCGGTACTTGGCGGGCAGCCACCGCTCGAAGAGGTGGGCGGGCTCGATCACATGGTCGTCGACGCTGATGATGCGGGGCAGTTCCGTGGTCATGGGTCCCCTCCGCCGGACGGTATGTATCTGATGGAGCGTCAGATAGCATCCCACCTGACGGACCGTCAGCCAAGCAGGGGGCAGCCATGAACGACACCCCGGAGTCCTTGAGTTCCGCGCGCACACTGTGGGAGCTGCTCGACCGGCGCGCCCGCCTCACCCCCGGCCGACCGCTGTTCCTGCAGGGCGGGCGCGCGATCACCTGCGCCGGCTTCCGCGACCGGGCCGAACGGGTCGCGGCGGGCCTGCACGCCCTGGGGGTGCGGGCCGGCACGGTGGTCGCCTGGCAGCTGCCCACCCGCATCGAGACGGCCCTGCTGTCCTTCGCACTGGCCCGCCTGGGCGCCGTTCAGTCCCCGCTCATCCCTCATCTGCGGGACCGCGAGGCCGGCTTCGCGCTGCGCGAGTCGGGCGCGGAGTACGTGGCCGTGCCGGGCGTGTGGCGGGGCCACGACCACACGGAGATGGTGCGGCGGCTCGGCGCCAAGGGCGTCTTCGAGGCGTACCACGACCTGCCCGAGGGTGACCCCTCCGTGCTGCCCGAGCCGCCCGCCGACGGCACCGCGGTGCGCTGGATCTACTGGACCTCGGGCACCACCTCGGCACCCAAGGGCGTGCTGCACACCGACCGTTCCCTGATCGCCGGCGGCTCCTGCCTGGCCCACGCCCTGCGGCCCACCCCCGCCGACGTCGGTTCCATCGCCTTCCCCTACGCCCACATCGGCGGCCCCGACTACACGGTGATGCTGCTGCTGTACGGCTTCCCCGCCCTGCTGCTCGAGCAGTTCGCGCTGCCTCAGTCGCTGGCCGAGTACCGGGCGCACGGGGTCACCGTCGCGGGCGGATCGACCGCGTTCTACTCGATGTTCCTGGCCGAGCAGCGCAAGCGGCCCGGCACCCCGGTGGTGCCGACGCTGCGGCTGCTGGCGGGCGGCGGGGCGCCCAAGCCGCCGGAGCTGTACTACGCGGTGACCCGGGAGATGGGGGTGCGGCTGCTGCACGGCTATGGCATGACCGAGGTCCCGATGATCACCATGGGCTCGCCGGACGACACCGACGAGCAGCTGGCGACGACGGAGGGCAGGCCGCCCGCGGGCACGGAGATACGGGTCGTCGACGGGGAGATACGGCTGCGCGGCGAGGCGGTGTGCCGGGGCTGTCTGGACCCCGCGCAGACGGCGGAGGCCTTCGACGAGGAGGGCTTCCTGCGCACCGGCGACCTCGGACACCTCACCGGCAGCGGGCATCTCGTCCTCACCGGGCGGCTGAAGGACGTGATCATCCGCAAGGGCGAGAACATCTCGGCCCGGGAGATCGAGGACCTGCTGCACCGGCATCCGGCGGTCG
Source organism: Streptomyces thermospinosisporus (assembly GCF_039526425.1). NCBI lineage: Bacteria > Bacillati > Actinomycetota > Actinomycetes > Kitasatosporales > Streptomycetaceae > Streptomyces > Streptomyces thermospinosisporus. The sequence goes on along the minus strand of NZ_BAAAIZ010000095.1, from coordinate 14,751 downwards.
GGGACGTCGCGGTGATCGGCCTGCCGGACGCCGAGCGGGGCGAGCTGGTGTGCGCGGTGGTGGAGCGGGCGCCGGGCATCGAGCCGCCGTCGCTGGAAGAGCTGGTGACCTTCCTGCGCGCGGAAGGGCTGTCCGTGCACAAGCTGCCGGAGCGGCTGGAGGTGGCGGACGCCCTTCCGCGCGGCCGGACGCTGCGCAAGGTGCTCAAGTACGAGCTGCGCGAGCGCTACGGCGGTACGACTGCGGGGCGGTGCGGCTACTCGGGGACGGTGAAGTAGCGGGCGAAGGCCGGGACGATCTCGTCCTCGACGACCTTGCCGTCGCCGTCGGCGTCCAGGGCGGCGGCGGCCGTGCGGGCGGTCTCCTCGGCGACGCCGAGGACCTTCAGGACCCGGGCCGCCTCCTCGACGGTGGCCGCCCCGTCACCGTCGGTGTCGGCGACGGCGAGGGCGGCGCTCAGGAAGGGGCGGGCGATCTCGGCGAACCGGTCCGGGTTGTCGCGCAGCCGCTTGACCGCGCCGTTGACGAACTCCTCGCGGGTGATGCGCTGGTCACCGTCGCGGTCCGCGATGCCCGCCATGCCCTGCCAGAACGCCTCGGCCCCGATGTACAGGGCCTGGCCCTTGTCGGACCGGGCGGCGGTGCCGAACTCCGCGAGCAATGCCTTGGCCGCTCGGCTGAAGTCCTCGCGGTCGATGTAGCCGTTGCCGTCCTGGTCGAAGGTGGCGAACCGGGCTGCGATCCTGCGCTCGTACTCGCTGGTGACCATGTCTTCTTCAGGCCGCCTTAGGTCGGGGAACGTCTCGCTCGGAGCGTACGTGAGCGGCGGGGAGCCGGGGGGCCCGGCATCGGGGTTGTGCCAGGAACGGGAGCATTCCGCGACATCCGTGCACGGACGGGCACGGAGGCGGTGCTGTTCGTGTCCGGAGGTCGGTTTCCGGTCGGGTTTCGGGAGACTTCTGCGGTCTCGTGAGCCTTCTGGGTACTCGAGTGAAGGGTGCCGGGCCGGGTCAGGCCGACAGCGGGCGGGAGTCGTCCGACACCGCGGACGGCACATCGGGGTGTATGTCGAACAGGCGGCGGACCCCGAGCGCGCCGAGCACCTTGTTGACATGGCTGCCGTCGGCCGCGCCCCGGGCGGGCAGGATCAGCCGCAGGCTGCCCTGGCAGGAGCGCAGCAGCCGGCGGGCGGCGATCAGCACGCCGACCCCGCTGGAGTCGCAGAACCACACCTCGGACAGATCGAGGACGAGGCGGTGTCTGCCGTCGGCCACGGCGTCGTGCACCCGCTGGCGCAGCACAGGGGACGTCACCAGGTCCAGCTCGCCCGACACCCGGAGGACGGCCCACTCGCCCTGCTCCATGTCGGTCACTTTGAAACTCACCACCACGCCCCTCGCTGTCGGAACCGGAAGCAGTACCTACGCTTCCTTGCTGCGCGGCTGCCCACCGGCCGTTCCCTGAAACCCGGGCGAGGAAACGGTAACCGAACAGAAAAGGCTTGTTTCAGTCGACTTCGAACCGATTCGATCGGTTCCGATCGGCGCTTGCCCGGGTAGGCGTCGCACGGACGACCGCCGGCCTGTGCGACGGAGCCCCTTACCATCCCCGGCCCGCCAGGGGGCGCACCTTGCCACAAGGGGGCGTGAACTGTCGCACATGCCGACTACATTCGTTCAGACTGCGGGCACAGGCTGAATCCGGGCGGCGCGGCACCGGAAGGCACGGTGCCGGGGGAGGAACTGGGGGTGAGGAGCCACATGGCGACCAGGGACGTATCACCCGTACCGCCTCGCTGGGACCGCAAGATGCAGCAGCGGCTGGCCCGCGGGGAGGCGGCCGCCCTGGGCGAGCTCTACGACCGGTACGCCTCCCTGGTGCACGGCCTCGCCCACCGCGTCCTCGGCGACGAACGGGCCGCCGACGCCATCACCCGCGACGTCTTCGCCCACGTCTGGGAGCACCCCTGCACCTACGACCCCAAGCAGGGTTCGCTGCGCAGCTGGGTGGCGGCGCTCACCCGCCGGCTGGCCGTCCAGCGCCTGCGCGCCACCGAGACCGCGGCACTCGCCCGCGGCGGCCCCGGCAGCACCGAGGACCTGGAGCGCAAGGTGCGCCGCGCCTCGGTGGCCGCCCGCGCCGACTACATCGTCCACTCCATGCCGGCCCCGCTGCGCGCCGCACTGGAATCGGCCTACTTCAAGCGCCGCGACTACCGCCAGACCGCCGCCGACCTGGGCGTCACCGAGGACGAGGCGCGCCGCCGCCTCCGGCTCGGCCTCCAGCTGCTTGCCACCGCCCAGGACGCCGCCGCACCCGGCTCCCGGGGCGCCCCGCCCGAGATCGGGGGTGCGGCGTGACGGAGGACCCCTTCGAGCCGTACGACGGCTCCGGTCACCCGGCCCGGGTGCCGCTCCCCCGCGACTCCGTGGAGGACACCGGCGCCCCGCTGCCCGCACCGGCCACCGCGGGCCAGGGCACCGTGCAGCCCCTGGCGCTCGAGCATCCGGTGCTGAAGTCGCTGCTGGGCGCCTGGGCGCTGGCCGCCTGCGCCCCGGAGGAGGCCGCCGCCGTCGAGGAGCACCTCGGCGAGTGCGGGACCTGCGCCGACGAGGCGCTGCGGCTGCGCGAGGCGGTCGCCCTGCTCCAGCGCCCGGAGAGCCTCGACCTGGACCCCGCGCTGCGCACCCGCGTCCTGGAGTCCTGCCTGGAACGCCGCCCGCCGCGCATCCCCGTCCCCGAGTGGGCCGCCGCCTACGACGCCGAGACCGCGCGCCTGGACGCGCTGCTGCAGGACTTCGGCGACGCGGAGTGGCACGCCCCGGTGCGGCTGCGCTGGTACGAGGCCGACGAGGCGGTCAGCCGCCGGACCACCGTCGCCGGGGTCATCGCCCATCTGATGACCGTGGACGGCCTGGTCGCCGTCGCCCTCGGCCTGGACGACCCGCTCGGCGAGGTCACCGCCGAGCGGCCCACCCCGTCGGCGCGCACCGAGGCGTACTGGCGGGCCGCCCACTTCCCGCCCACCCGCTCCGTACGGGCGCCCTGGCGTGAGCAGACCCACAACCTGGTGCGCACGGTGTCCTTCACCGGCGGCCAGGACGCCCGCGGCGGCATGCCCGTGCAGTACGGCGACTTCGGGCTGCCGCTGCACGACGCGATGCTGGACCGCGCCTTCGAGTGCTGGGTGCACGCGGAGGACATCGCCGACGCGGTGGACTACCCGTACGATCCGCCCTCCGGCCGGCATCTGCACCACATGGTCGATCTGGCGGCACGGCTGCTGCCGTCCGTACTGCAGGCCCGGCGGCGGTCCGGTCTCGCGGCGCCCGCGGAGCGCCGGCTGGTGGCCGCCGGGGAGCCCGGGCGCAGCCTGCGGCTGGAGATCGAGGGCTCGGGCGGCGGCGAGTGGCTGATCCCGCTGGACTCCCCCGCGGCGAAGGGCTCCGCCGAGCACGAGGTGGCGCATGTCGCGCTGGACGGGGCGGAGTTCTGCCGCCTGGCTGCGGGCCACGTGCCTCCGCTGGAAGCGGCGGCGGGTCAGGTGGGTGACCGTGAGGCCATCAGGGACGTGTTGCTGGCTGCGGCGAGTTTGAGCCGGATGTAGCGGTTTGCAGGGGCTGGTTGCGGTTTCGCCGGCGGTGCGGGTGCGCCGGGGCCGTTCGCGCAGTTCCCCGCGCCCCTTGAGCCACGTGCAGTGGACCTACCTCAAAGGGGCGCGGGGAACTGCGCGACCAGCCACAGACAACCTGCGGCCGCCCGGTCACAACCAGCCCCGGGCTACTGGGCGCTAGGCGAAAACGACCGTCCGCCGGCCGTTGAGCAGAATCCTCCGCTCCGCATGCCACTTCACGGCCCGCGCCAGCGCCTGGCACTCCACATCACGCCCCACCGCCACCAACTGCTCCGGCGTGAGCTCGTGCCCGACCCGCTCGACCTCCTGCTCGATGATCGGGCCCTCGTCGAGATCCGCGGTCACATAGTGCGCCGTCGCCCCGATCAGCTTCACACCCCGCGCATGCGCCTGGTGATACGGCTTCGCGCCCTTGAAGCTCGGCAGGAACGAGTGGTGGATGTTGATGATCCGCCCCGACAGCTGCTTGCACAGGTCGTCGGAGAGCACCTGCATGTACCGGGCGAGGACGACCAGCTCGACCTGCTCCTCCCGCACGATCTCCAGCAGCCGCGCCTCCGCCTCCGGCTTGGTCTCCTTGGTGACCGGAATGTGGTGGAACGGGATGTTGTACGAGGCCACCAGCTCGGCGAAGTCCGGGTGATTGGAGACCACTCCGGCGATCTCCACCGGCAGCGCACCGATCCGCGCCCGGAACAGCAGGTCGTTCAGGCAGTGCCCGAACTTGCTGACCATGATCAGAATGCGCATCTTCTCGTCGGCGCGGTTGATCTGCCAGTCCATCTGGAAGGAGTCACCGATCGCCGCGAAGCTCGCCCGCAGCTTGTCCACCGTCACCGGCGGCTCCGCCGAGAAGTGGACCCGCATGAAGAACAGCCCGGTGTCGTGGTCGCCGAACTGCTGGCTGTCCTCGATGTTGCAGCCGGTCATGAACAGGTAGCTCGACACGGCGTGCACGATGCCCTGCTTGTCGGGGCAGGACAGGGTGAGGACGTACTGGTCGGCCTGGCCGGTCCGGGCCGCTGCTCGGGTGGGCTGCTCGTTCATGGGAAAAGGTTCCCACACCCGCACAGGCGCCCGGAGAACCGTCCCGTCACGCGGAACGGGTCATGATCCGCAGCACCTCGAGGGTGCGCGGCGGCGCGTCCGGGTCCTCCCCGTCGCTGGTGGCCATCCGCACATGGGCGTCCCGCGCGGCCCGTACCGCCTCGGGCCAGCCGGGGTGCTCCAGGTAGGCGGTGACCGGTGCGTCCGGGCCGACCTGGTGCATGATCCGCAGCACCCGCAGCACGGCGGTGTCGACCAGCGCCGCCTCCTGGGAGTCGCGGAAGATCGTGCCGACGTACTTCTCGGCGGACCAGTTGTCCAGCCAGGTGTCCTCGACCAGCCGGTACACGGCGTCGGTGACGTCACCGTAGCCGTCCACGCCGGCCAGCCAGACGTCCCGCTGGAACACCGGGTCGGAGAGCATGTGCAGCGCGGAGCGCACATGGCTGCGCCAGCGCCACCACGGCATGTCGTTGAGTGGCATGCCGCCCATGGTGGAGGAGCGACGGCCGCGACGGGAAGAGTTCTCCGTACCTTGCACGGTCGTCGATCGTACGTTTCGCCCCACAAGCACCTCGCGGGGGCCCCGCAATTCACCTTTCGGTAACCGTCCGTCGACCGTGGGTCACCTTCGGGTTGGCCGTCTGACGGAATCGTGTGCGCCCATGACCGGCAGGCGACGCAACGGCAGCAGCTTCCTCTCCCGTCTCCTCCCCCGGCCCGGCCGCGGCCGTGCCCTGGCCGCGGGTGCCCTGGCGGCGTGCGTGCCGCTGATCACCGGCTGCGGGATCGTCCCCGGTGCCACACAGGGCGCCGGGGACGGCCCGGTCACGGTGATGACCTGGGCGCCGGAGAACACCGGCGCGAACGACAAGCCCGGGATGCCCGCCCTGGCCCGCGCCTACGGCCGCTGGGTCAACGCCCGGGGCGGCATCGGCGGCCGCGAGCTGCGGGTGCTGACCTGCAACGAGCGGAACGACAGCGTCACCGTGGCCCGCTGCGCCCGGCGCGCGGTGGAGGAGGGAGCGGTCGCCGTCGTCGGCTCCTACAGCCAGCACACCGACTCCTTCCTGAACACCCTGGAGAGCGCCGGCATCCCCTACATCGGCGGCTACGGCCTCACCAACGACGAGTTCACCAGCCCCCTGTCCTACCCGGTCAACGGCGGGCAGCCGGCGCTGCTGGCCGGCCTCGGGCGGGCCCTGGCGGACCGCTGCGGGCCGGTCGCCCTGGTCCGGCCGGACACCATCGCGGGCGACCAGCTGCCGCCGCTGCTCGACTCGGGCCTGGCCGCAGGCGGTCACGGGCGGGCCGGCGACCAGCGGGCCGCGGAGGACGCCACCGCCTACGACGACCACGTCCGGCAGGCCCTTCGGCGGGCCACCGCAGGCCCGGGGCGGCCCGGCTGTGTGGTCCCGGCCCTTGGCGACCGCACGCCCACCTTCATGGACTCCTTCCGCCGGGCCCGCGCGGACTTCCCCGAGGTGCGCACCGCGACCGTGCTGGGCAGCGTCGACCAGACCACGATCAACGCCTCCGGCGGGGCGTCGGGCCCCTACGAGGGTGCGTACGTCACCGGCTGGTACCCGCAGACGAGCGACGAACGCTGGGACGCGATGAAGGAGGTGGTCGAGCGGGAGGCGTTCGGCGACACCCGGATCGACCTGGCGGACGCCGGGGTGCAGACCACCTGGATCGCCTACACCGTCCTGCACCGGGTGGTCGAGACGCTCGGCGGCGGGGAGGTGAGCGCCGACGCCGTCACCGACGCGCTGGACGGCGGGCTCAAGGTGAGCACCGGCGGCCTCACCCCCACCCTGCGGTGGAAGCCGAGGCAGGAGCTGGCCGCCGCGGGCTTCCCGCGCATGGTCAACGCCGAGGTGACCCAGCAGGTGGTCAGGGACGGGCGGCTGGTCGCGGTCGGCAAGGGCTTCACCGACACCACCGGGACCCTTCAGGCGGCCGACCTGCTGTGAGGGCGAGGCCGGCCGCTCAGGACGGATCCGGGGAGGGAAGGGCGGGAGGGAAACGTCACAGCTGGGTCGGCTGGCGCTCGGTCAGGCCGTACTCGCGCGCCACCGCGTTCCACAGCTGGGAGGCCTTGCCCTTCTGCGCGCTCGCCACCCCGCTGGCCCGGTTCCCGGCCTGGGTCTGGGGGGTGGAGCGCGCCTGGCCCTTCTTGCACATCTTGCGCTGCTTCTTGGCGACCTCGTCGGCCCACGCGGCGTAGTGGTTGTCGGCGGACGCCGAAGCCTGCCACGCCTTGGTGAGCGCGGCGGTCAGCTCGGTGTGCCGGGGCAGCTTGTCCACGGACAGCTCACGAAGATCCGTGACCAGCTGGCTGCGCTGCCTGGCCGCGTCCCGCAGATTCCTGGACGCCTCCGGCAGATTGCGGCACGCCTTCACATCGGCCACCGACTTGATCACGGTGGAGCGGCTGTCCCCGCTGGTGGCGAGCAGCTTGTCCAGCGCCACGGCCTGCTCGCGGGCCGGGTCGGCGGACGGCGAGGGGGAGGCCGACTCGCTGGCGGGTGCGGTGGCGGACACCGTCTGTCTCTTGTCGCCGCCGTCGTCCCCGCCGTCCTCGGCGAGCAGGGCGCCCGCGCCGATGCCGACGGCGGCGATCACCACGCCGACCGCGGCGAGCACCGGCACCCGCGAGCGGGGGCCGACCCCGCGTCCGCCGCGTCCGCCGACGCCGGCGGACCGGGGCGGCAGGGGTTCGTCGATACGCGGGAGCTGCTGGGTCGCCCC
>NZ_BAAAIZ010000095.1:0-7296 GCF_039526425.1 Streptomyces thermospinosisporus | reverse complement strand
CTGTCGCTGCGGAAGAGGTTGTCGAACTCGGCCGGCGGCTGCCGGTTGCCGTCACCGGGCTGTGCGCCGAAGCCCTGGCCGGTGACGGGCGGGATGTACTGGGTCGCCTCGGCATCGGGATTGCCGGCGGGCGGCTGCGGCCGGCGCAGCGAGCGGGTCTCCTCGGAGTCCTCCCCGGCGGGCCGCTCCGGCGGCAGCCCGCCTGCGGCGACCGGGGGTATGTACTGCGTCGCGCCCTCGTCGGCGCCGTTGCCGGTCACGGGCGGTATGTACTGCGTGGCGCCCTCGGGCGAGGCCCCGTGCGCCACGGGGGGTATGTACTGCGTCGCGCCCTCGGGAGCGTCGGCCGGCTGCTGCGGGGCGGCGCCGTAGGCCTGACCGCCGCCGTGCGTGCCGTAGCCGGGCTGCTGGGCGGAAGGGCCGTGGCCGGCCTGCGGGGCGGAGGAGCCCTGGCCGCCGTCGGCGGGCGGCAGCGGGCCAGGGCCCGCGTGCCGGCCGGAGGCGGGCGGCAGCGAGCCCGGTTGCTGGTGCTGCTGCGCGGGCGGGGTGCCGCCGTGCTGGTACGAGGCGAAGGGTGCCGGCGCGCCCTCGGGGGGCAGCGGGCCGGGCCCGCTCTGCGGCCCGGCAGGAGGCTGCTGCCCGGCCGGCGTGCCCCAGGAGGACGGCGTCCCGGAGTCCCACTGGCCGGAGCCGGCCGCGGCGGACGGGGCCTGGGGCTGAGCCTGCGGCTGCTGCCAGCCCTGGCCGCCGGCCGGGGCCTGCTGGTGCGGCCCCTCGCCGGGGCCCCACGGCTGGCCCCAGCCCTGGCCGCCGGGGGGTGCCGAGGCGGGGGGCTGTGCGGACGGCTGGGAGGGCGCGGTGCCGGTCGAGGGCGTCACGCCCGGCAGCAGGGGCTCACCGCCGTCGGAGGGCAGCACGATGCCTTCGCGCGCGGGGCGCGACGAGGGCTCCTCGCCCTGTCCACTCTGCGTCACCGGGACTCCTACCAATGGGGGACCTTGTGAATCGTCGGGTCACGCTACCGGGTCCCCGGAGCCCGTTTCCACGCAGCACAGGACGTGATCTCCTGCCCTGTGAGCGCGGTAACAAAACCGCGTCACCGGACGCTGTTTATGTCACCTCCTTCACATCGGCCGCCCGGCACGCGAACGTTCACCCCCGGTGCCGGCCCGTTCACGTCCCGCCGCGGGCGCGCCCGCTCACGCCGCCGTCTGGAGCCTGGTCCGCGCCCCGAACTCCCGTACCACCGGCTCCTCTCCGTACGGTTCGAGGCGCTGCTGGAAGTCCTCGAGGTACTCGGCGCCCCGGTCGGAGCGGAGTCCGTCGAGGATCTCCACCGCCTTCAGGCCCGTGGCGCAGGCCTGTTCGATCTCCCGCTGCTGCACCTGGGCCGTGGCCAGCAGCACATAGCCGATGGCCCGCCGCCGCGCCCGCGACTCGGGGTGCCCGGCGAGCGACTCGCGCGCATAGCGCGCGGCGGCCTCCGCCTGCCCGAGATCGCGATGGCAGTGCGCCAGCTCGTCCGCCAGATACGCCTCGTCGAAGTGGGCGATCCACGCCGGGTCGTCCCCGGACGCCGCGTCAGCCGCCTCCATGGCGCTCATCGCCCGCCCGGCCGCCGCCTGCGCGGCGCGCACGTCGCCCATCAGGGCGTGCCCGCGCGCCTCCGCCGCGTGGAACATGGCCTCAGCGCGGGGCGTGACGCGCCCCCGTGCGCCCTCCTGCGCCGCCCGCGCCAACTGAGCGATCTCCCGGGGGTTCCCGAGCTGCGCGGCCAGGTGGCTCATGGAGGCGGCGAGCACATAACCGCCGTATCCGCGGTCGCCCGCCGCCTGCGACAGCCTCAGCGCCTGGATGTAGTAGCGCTGGGCGAGCCCCGGCTGCCCGGTGTCCACGGCCATGTACCCGGCGAGCTCGGTCAACCGGGCGACCGCCGCGAACAGTTCACGGCCCACCGGCTCCCGGTAGGAGCCGGCCAGCAGCCCCGACACCACGCTGTTGAGGTAGTGCACGACGACCGGCCGCACATGCCCGCTGCCGTACTGGTGGTCGAGATCCACCAGCGCCCGGGTCATGTCCCGTACCGCGGCCACGTCGGACCTGCCCACGCGCGGTCCGGCCGAACGGGCCACCTGGGCGTCCGGCGCGGAGATCAGCCAGTCCCGGCTGGGCTCCACCAGCGCCGAGGCGGCGACGGCCGAGCCGGACAGGAAGTCCCGCCGCCCCACGTCACTGCGCCACAGCTCGCAGACCTGCTCGATGGCCCCCAGTACCGTCGGCGAGAACTGGAGACCGACCCCGGAGGCGAGGTTCTTGCCGTTGGCCATGCCGATCTCGTCGATCGTGACCGTACGGCCCAGTTTGCGCCCCAGCGCCTCCGCGATGATCGCCGGGGCGCGGCCCCGTGGCTGCTGTCCGCGCAGCCAGCGGGCCACCGACGTCTTGTCGTAGCGCAGGTCGAGGCCGTGCTCGGCGCCGCACATGTTGACCCTGCGGGCCAGCCCGGCGTTGGAGCATCCGGCTTCCTGGATGAGCGCCTGCAACCGCTCGTTCGGCTGCCGCGCGACGAGAGGCCTTGCGGCCATGGCGTAACCCCCTGTGGCTACGGTGCCTGCCCACACACCGAGTTGACGTGCTTGTCCGTGGCCGTACTCCTCACGTCCCGGCGAGAAGTTCCGGCCATGAAGATCAATGCCCCGCGGATGTACCGAAAATGCGGGACTTGTGAGGATTGCCGGAGTGACGGCATGCGAGGTCGTCCGCCGGCCCCCCTCCTGGCTACCCACCCGCGGGCGCCGTTCCTCCCGCGCGCCCCCACCCGTGCACCCATGCGCCCCGGACGCGGGGCCGGTGCTCCGGCCCCGCGCACGCGCGCGGGCGTAACCACTGGTGGCGGGTGAAGTTGTGTTCATCGTGGAAGAGACGATCCCGGGCACCGAAGCCGCACAGATCCCGAAGCAGCGCGGGCAATCGCTGCTGGACACCGCAGTCCGCTATGCCGAGGAGCGTCACTGGGACGTGTTCCCGGGCACCTGGCTGGAGGCCGCCCACGGGGTGCAGCGCTGCTCGTGCGGCGACGCGGCCTGCCCCGCGCCCGGCGCGCACCCGTCCCGGCCGGACTGGGCGACGCAGGCGACGGGCAGCGCCACCGTCGCCCGCCGGATGTGGCAGAAGCAGCCGACCGCCTCGATCCTGCTGCCGACGGGCCGCACCTTCGACGCGATCTCCGTCCCGGAGACAGCGGGGTTCCTCGCCCTCGCGCGGCTCGAGCGGAGGGAACTGACGCTGGGTCCGGTGACGCTGACGCCGTCACGGCGGATGGAGTTCTTCGTGCTGCCGGGGGCGGCGGTGAAGGTCCCGGAGCTGGTGCGCGGTCTCGGCTGGTCGCTCGCCTCGCTGGATCTGGCCGTGCTCGGCGAGGGGATGTACGTGGCCGCGCCGCCCACGCGGGTGGGGTCCCGAGGGGCCGTGCAGTGGGCCTGCCGTCCGACGCCCGCCAACCGCTGGCTGCCCGACGCGGAGGAGCTGATCCCGGCACTGGCCTACGCCTGCGGGCGCGACCGCTAGTCAGCCCTGCGTTCCGCCTGGTCAGACCGTCCGGCTGCGGGTGCGCCGAGGCCGCCGGCCGGTCCGGCGGCGCCTGCTCGGGGGCGCGCCGGTGCCCGTAGGCTGCTGCCATGACGGAGGGAACTGAGGCGGACGGGACAGCGGTCCGCGTACGGGGGCTGTGGAAACGGTTCGGCGAGCAGGTGGCCGTCGGGGGGATCGATCTCGACCTGCCGGCGGGCAAGTTCATCGGGCTCGTCGGGCCGAACGGGGCCGGCAAGACGACGACCCTGTCCATGGTGACCGGGCTGCTGCGGCCGGATCAGGGGACCGTGGAGATCGCCGGGCACGACGTGTGGCGGGACCCGGTGGCGGTGAAGGCCCGGATCGGGGTGCTGCCCGAGGGGCTGCGGCTGTTCGAGCGGCTGTCGGGGCGCGAACTCCTCGCCTACAGCGGCCGGTTGCGCGGGCTGCCCGGCGCCGAGGTCGACAAGCGGGCCACCCAGCTGCTCGACGTCCTCGACCTGGCCGGGGCCCAGCACAAGCTGGTCGTCGACTACTCCACCGGCATGCGCAAGAAGATCGGGCTGGCCGCCGCGCTGCTGCACAATCCCGAAGTCCTCTTCCTGGACGAGCCGTTCGAGGGCGTCGACCCGGTGTCCGCGCAGACCATCCGGGGTGTCTTGGAGCGCTACACCGCCTCCGGCGCCACCGTAGTGTTCTCCTCGCATGTGATGGAGCTGGTGGAGTCGCTGTGCGACTGGGTGGCGGTGATGGCCGCCGGGCGGATCCGGGCGCACGGCCCGCTCGCCGAGGTGCGCGGTGACGCGCCCTCCCTGCAGCGGGCGTTCCTGGAACTCGTCGGCGCGGACGGACGGGACGCCTCCTCCGAGCTCGACTGGCTGGGCGGCGGTTCCCGGTGAGCGCGCCCGCGATCACCCCCGTCGTCGTCCGGCTGAAGCTGTCGCTGCTGCGCAACGGGCTGCGCCAGTCCGGCGGCCGCCGGGCCGCCTACATCGCCACCGCGGTCGTGGTGCTGCTGTTCGCCGCGCTGCAGCTGCTCGGGCTGATCGCGCTGCGCGGGGTCGGGCACGCCGAGTCACTCGTGGTGCTGCTCGTCGCGGTGCTTGCTCTTGGCTGGGCGGTGATGCCGCTGTTCTTCCCGAGCGGTGACGAGACCCTGGACCCGACCCGCCTGGTGATGCTGCCGCTGCGGCCCCGCCCGCTGGTGCGGGCCCTGCTGGTGGCCTCGCTGGTGGGCATCGGGCCGCTGTTCACGCTGTGCATGTTCACCGGTTCGGTGATCGCGGTCGCCCGCGGCGCGGCCGCCTTCGCCGTCGGGGTGCTCGCCGTCCCGCTGGCGCTGCTGGTGTGCGTGGCGCTGGCGCGGGCGGTCGCCGCCGCCAACGTGCGGCTGCTGACCAGCCGCAAGGGGCGGGACCTCGCCGTGCTCAGCGGCCTGGTGATCGCCATCGGCGCCCAGGTGGTCAACTTCGGCGCCCAGCGGCTCGGCTCCTCCGGGCTCGGGGAGCTGGACCCGGTGGCCGGGGTGCTGCAGTGGATCCCGCCCGCGTCCGCGCTCGGCGCCGTGCACACGGCCGGCGAGGGCGCCTACGGGACGGCGCTGGCGCAGCTGGCGCTGAGCGCGGCGGCCCTGGTGGTGCTGCTGGCGCTGTGGTCGCGGTCGCTGACCCGGCTGATGACGGCGCCGGACGGCTCCACCCTGCAGACCGGGGAGAAGGCCGTGCGGGAGCGCTCCGCCAGCGGACTGGCCCGGCTGCTGCCCGCCGGCCGCACCGCCACGGTGGTGGAGCGCAGCCTGCGCTATGTGTGGCGCGACCCGAAGACCAAGGCGGCCTGGGTGACCTCGCTGGCCATCGGGCTGATCGTGCCGGTCTTCAACGCCTGGCAGGGCACCGGCTCGGTGTACTTCGCCTGCTTCGCGGCGGGCATGCTCGGCATCCAGATGTACAACCAGTTCGGCCAGGACACCTCGGCGTTCTGGATGGTCGCCATGACCATCTCCACCACCCGTGACGCCCACGCCGAGCTGCGCGCCCGTGCCCTGGCCCTGCTGCTGATCACGCTGCCGTACGCCACGCTGGTGACCGTGCTGACCACGGCCATGCTGGGCGACTGGCGGCGGCTGCCGGAGGCGCTGGGGCTGTCCTTCGCCCTGCTGGGCGCGATGCTCGCGACCGGCGCCTGGACCTCGGCGCGGTTCCCGTACTCCATCCCGCAGGAGGGCCACAAGAACGTCGCACCCGGGCAGGTGGGGCTGGCCTGGATCTCCATCTTCGGCGGCATGATCGCGGCGGCGGTGCTGTGCGCCCCGGTCATCGCCCTGACCATCTGGTGGAACATCAGCGCCGACGGCGCCGGCCTGCTGTGGCTGCTGCTGCCGGTCGGCACGGCCTACGGGGCGCTGCTGACCCTGCTCGGGCTGCGGCTCGCCGCACCGCAGACGGCACGGCGGCTGCCGGAGATCCTCACGGCGGTCAGCAAGGGCTGAGCAGGGCGCGCCCGCGGACGTCTTCACGCGCCCTGAGACGCGCCCGCCGGACGTCCGGTACGCCCCGCGGACGTCCGGTACGCCCCGCCGGATCAGCCCTCGCGCAGGGAGTCCAGGAACGGTTCGATCGCCGCGCGCCAGCCCTCCGGCTGGTCGTAGTGGACCAGATGGCCGGCGTCGGCGACCTCCGCGTACTGCCCGAGCGGCAGGACGCGGACCATCTCCTGGGCCTCCGCACGGCCCAGCTCGCCGTCGAGGCCCCGCACCACCAGGGCGGGGCAGCGGACCTGGGCCAGCTCCTCCCAGTGCGCGTCGTACACCCAGGTCTCGCGGGAGCGGAGCATCACCTCCTGGTCGAAGACCGGGCGCCAGCCGTCCGGGGACTCGGCCATCACCTCGGCGTAGAACTCGCCGCGGGCCGGGTTGGGCCGCTCCACCCAGGGGTCGTCCTCGCCGAACCACTTGCGGACGTCGGCGAGCGTGGCGAACGGAACCGGCCACGCCCGGAACCACTCCTCCCACACGCGCTGCGAGGCCGCGCCGAGCGCGGAGGCCCGCATGTCGCAGATGACCACGCCGCGGACCAGGTCGGGGCGCTTGGCGGCCAGCTGCCAGGCGGTCAGGGCGCCCATGGCGTGGCCGATGAGGACGGCGGGGGCGAGATCCAGCTGCTCGAGGGCGGCCTCGGCGTCGTCGACGTAGGCCTCGCGGCTGTAAGAGGCGTGCGGGGGCTTGTCGCTGCGGCCGTGGCCGCGCTGGTCGAGGGCGACCGCGCGGTACCGCTCGGAGAGCCAGCGGGCGGTGGACGCCCAGTGCGAGGCGCGCCCCATCAGTCCGTGCAGTAAGAGCACGCCGGGGGCGGCCTTGGCCTCGGTGCCCGTCTTGGGCGGGTCGCCGAACTCCCAGGCGGCGAGCTGCACGCCGTCCGCCCCGGTCACGCCGATGCGTCGCGCCATTCTCCTGGCACCCCCCAAGCTCGCTGTCTGCCGTGCCGAACCTGTCTGCCGTACCGCGCCAGATTATCGAATACGCTTTCGAAAGCGGTGGTCCGGCGGGCAACACCCCTCAATCGAGTGACACCCCGCCAGGATTGACCGCCGCGCCACAGGGGAGATCTTCAGCGGGAGGCGGACCGCTCGGGGAAAACGGTCCGAGGGGAATGACCCTGAGAGCTCGGGGCTCCGGGTCAGTACAGGGGAGGACAGGCCCCGGCGCCTTGCGGCGCCGGGGCTCCTCAC
>NZ_BAAAIZ010000094.1:0-3273 GCF_039526425.1 Streptomyces thermospinosisporus | reverse complement strand
CCCGATCGAGACTCCCGTTCGAAACGCATCCCTCAAGATCGGAACGACAACAGCCTCTGACGGAACAACCCGAGACGCTGCTCAAGGTCCTCTGCGACCGCCGCAACCTCGGCGCTCCGGACTTCGTGGCTCTGTTCGACAGAACGGCCGACGAGGTCGTCGGGAAGGGCCCGAACAACCCGACCTGCAGCGAGCGGACGGTGTTCCGCTGGAGAGCAGGCAAGGCCCGCCCCGAGTCGCTGTCCGCGGACACCCGGCGAGTGTTACAGGCCATGTTCGGCTGTGGCGTTGCTGAGCTGTTCGCCCCTCCTCCCACCGAGGATTCCCAGGCACCCGCGCTAGACCTGGAGCACGAGATCACCATGACCGCACGCGACGCACAGGACGACGCCGGCGCGACCGCCGCAGCGTCCGTCTCCGACACCAGCCTCGACCAGCTCACCGACGACGTGGCGTCCCTGGCGCGCGCATACGCCTCGCTTCCGCCCCTGGAGGTGTTCCGGCGCGGCCGCGCACTGCAGGAGGAGTTGCAGAGCCAGCGCGACCGCACCCAGATCCCCAACCAGCAGCAGCGCCTCTTGGAGCTGACCGGACAGACCATGGCCCTGCTCGCCGCGGCGGCCTTCGACCTCGGTTCCTTCGACAACGCCCGCCGTCTGGCCCGTGCTGCGGACCTCTACGGCGAGAGCGCCCGCTTCCAGCCTCTGCGGGCGTACGCGGACGGCATCCTCGCGTACATCGCGTACTTCACCGGCATGCCCGGCGAGGCCGTCAGGAAGGCGCAGCGCGCCCAGAGCTACGGCGGGCTCGGCGACGTCGCCCGGCGCCGGCTCCTGGCCATCGAGGCGCGGGCGCACGGCTACCTCGGCGACACGGAGTCCGCCCGGAGCGCTCTCCAGCTCTCCATGGCGGCCGAGTCCGGGGCCCGGGACGACCTTCACGACGGGGTCGGGGGCGAGTTCGGGTTCACGCCCGAGCGGCTGGCCATGTCCAGCAGCTCGACCGCCCTTCTGATCCACGACCAGGGGCAGGCGGAGGAGTCCGCCCAGCGGGCCCTGCACCTGATCGGCCAGCGGCCGGAGGCCGACCGGTCGGCGCACGTCCTTGGCGGCGCGGCCGCCGACCTTGCCATGGCCCGGCTCCTCGCCGACGACGTCGACGGAGCCGCCGAGGCGCTGGCCCCCCTGTGGGAGATCCCGGGGGACCAGCGGGTGACCGGCGTCCTCGTGCGCGCGGGGCAGATCCAGCAGCATCTCGCGCGGCCGGTCTACCGGTCCTCGGCGCTGCCGCGCGAGCTGCGCGACCGCGTCGAGGACTTCACCCGCAGTGCGAGCGCGCACCAGCTCAGCACCCGCTCTGCGCTTCTCCAGTTGGAAGCCTGAGTCAGCTCAGGGAGGCGTGAATTTTCGCTTCCTTCTCCGGGGCGATCCCGTGTTCCGCCCACCTCGGGTGGTCCACGGGACGCCCGTCGGCAGCCAGCCACGCCCAGGTGTCGCGGATCGTCTCGGCGATCGGCCGGCAGCGCAGCCCCGCGGCTACGGCCCGGCTGGAGTCCACCGCCCACACGCCCGCGTGCGTCCGCCACAGCGGCATCTCCGTCCACTGGGCGACCCCGTGCTCGGTCAGCACGGCCGGCTCCACCCACTCCGGCCTTCCGGCACCGCCGGTCACCGTCAGGCACTCACGGATGAACTCCGCGAACGTGATCCCGTCGGGATGGGTGACGTTGTACCCGCCCGAGGTGTCGGCGGCGGCCTGGTCGAGCGCGAAGGTGGCGACGTCGCGGACGTCGACCGGCTGAATGCGCCGCTCGCCCGGGGCGGGCGCCAGAATCCGCCCGCCGCGCTTGGCCCGGGTCAGCCACCAGGGCAGCCGTCCGACGTACTCGCCGGGGCCGAGGATGACGCCGGGCCGCAGGAACACCGCGGCGTCGCCGAACGCCTCGGTGACCGCCCGTTCCCCGCCGGCCTTCTGGAAGCCGTACACGGTCGGGCTCCCGTCATCTCCGGTGTATCCGTACGACTCGTCAGCGTCGGCGGGGCAGTCCAGCAGCGTCGAGGTGTCGGTGAGGGTCTGATGCGGCCACCCCGCGTAGACGGACACCGTGGAGATGTGCACCCAGCGCCGGGCGGCCTCGCGCAGCTCGGTCGCTGCGAGGAGGACGTCGCGGGGCGCGAAGTCGGAGCTGGAGGTGTCCACCACTGCGTCCCAGGGCCCGCGCTGGGCGAGCCGCTGGAGGTCGGTCCGGTCGGTGCGGTCCCCGTGCACTGGCTCCACGCCGTCGACGTCGCGGCCGGACCGCCCCCGGTTGAAGGTGGTGACGGACCAGCCGCGCGCCAACGCCTCTTCTGCGATGCACTTCCCGAGGAACCAGGTACCGCCGATGACCAGAATTCTCATGGGCATGATCCTGCCGCCCACATCGCCCTCGCGGAAGGCGGTCCCCGCCTGCCCGGTTACGAAATGGGGTGCTGGTCAAACCAGTCGGACAGGTCATGGGCGGAGCCGAGAACGTCGTCACGGTTCGTCAGCTCCGCAGAGCCGCCGGCGGCGCCCTTGTCCTCGCCGACCGCGATGCCCTTCTCCATGGTGTCGATCAGCGTGTACGCCTCGGTCCAGAAGTCGGCGCTCACCGACTTCTCCGCGTTCATCGCCGCCCGCAGGTCACGCGCCGGCTCCATGAGCGCCTTCATCTGGTCCCAGCACGTGCCCGGTTCCTCTTCGAGGCACCCGCCGTCAGTGTCGAACTTCGTCACCGCGGCCTGGAACGTGGTGGTCGCTTCCTTCACGCTCGGCGCGGTCGCCTTCGCGACCGCCGTGCCGGTCGGCTTCCCGTCGCCGGCGTCGTCCGAGCTGCTGCAGCCGCTCACGGCTGCCACGGTCACGGCCAGGATCAGCGCGCTGGCCGTCTTCCCCCAAGTATGTCTCCCCATGACGGGGGATCATCCCACGGTGATCGGACACGGATACGCCAAGGGCCCCCAGCCGACCGGCCAGGACTCCGCAGGGGCACTGAGTGATCATTCTCCGAGTTGGCGCTCCGCTGCGGCAGCTCCGTGTGGTTCCTCGCCTCGGAATCTCCTCCACCACACCAGCAACGGCCTTTGAGGTGCGGGCGGTTGTGCTGCGGCCCGTTCGGCATCTGCGACTTCTGCGAGGAACCCCTTGAGCGCGTGACGTAGTTTGAACAAGCCGGAGTAAATGGACGGCAGCCGGGCCGCTTTTAGACGTTGTTTCACTTGGTGAGTCGGCGATGGGCGATGAGGGCTGCGG
>NZ_BAAAIZ010000093.1:0-13474 GCF_039526425.1 Streptomyces thermospinosisporus | reverse complement strand
TGGACCGAGACCGGGGCGTCTCCACCGACCGCCACGGGCCCGACCTGGATCTGCCGGCTCCTGCGGCGCTCGGCGAGCTTGGCCGGGACGGACGGCATACCGAGCGAGACAGCGGTCATCTCGTCACCCCTTGGCGGCGGAGGAGGGATGCGCGTGGCCGGTGCTTCCGGAGACCGTCTCGCGCAGGGCGCGCAGCGACTCCTTCAGGGACCCCATGGTGGCGAGGACCGCGGTCGGCTCGTAGCCGCAGTGGGCCATGCAGTTGGCGCAGCGCGGGTCCTTGCCGCGGCCGTAGCGGTCCCAGTCGGTGTCCTCGATCAGCTCCCGGTACGTCGGCACATAGCCGTCGGCCATCAGATAGCAGGGGCGCTGCCAGCCGAAGAGGGAGTAGTTGGGGATGGCCCAGGCGGTGCACGGGAAGTCGACCTTGCCCTCGAGGAAGTCGAGGAACAGCGGCGAGTGGTTCAGCCGCCAGCGGCGGCGGTTGCCGCCCGCGAAGGCCTTCTTGAACAGCTCCCGGGTCTGCTCCACCCCGAGGAAGTGCTCCTGATCAGGGGCCTTCTCGTAGGCGTAGGCGGGCGAGATCATCATCTCGTCGACCTGGAGGTCGTCGTTGAGGTAGTTGAGCACCTCGATGACGGTCTGCGGGGTGTCGGTGTTGAAGAAGGTGGAGTTGGTGGTGACCCGGAAGCCCCGCCGCTTGGCCTCCTTGATGGCCGCAACCGCCTCGTCGAACACGCCCTCCTTGGCGACCGACTCGTCGTGCCGCTCCCGCAGCCCGTCGATGTGCACCGCGAACGCGAAGTACCGGGACGGGGTGAACTTGTCCATCTTCTTGCGCAGCAGCAGGGCGTTGGTGCACAGGAAGACGTACTTCTTGCGGGCCACCAACTGGCGCACGATCTCGTCGATCTGAGGGTGCATCAGCGGCTCGCCGCCGGCGATGGACACCATCGGGGCCCCGGACTCCAGCACCGCCCCGACGGCCTGGGCCACCGGCATGCGCTGTTTCAGCACACCGGCCGGGTGCTGGATCTTGCCGCACCCCTCGCACTTGAGATTGCAGGCGAAGAGCGGTTCCAGCTCGACGATGAGCGGAAACTTGTCCCTCCGGCGGAGCTTCTGTTCGGCCAAGTAAGTAGCGACCTTGATGGACTGGCGCAGCGGCATGGCCATCTGGCTCACCTCCTGGGGAGCAGCAAGGAACGGTGCCATTCGTAGAAAGCCGGGAGTACGGAACGAAGAACACGGAAAGCCGATATTCCACCGCGCACCGTGCCGATCCGGACCAGTTCATGTTCTGGAGCGTCCACGACCACCCGGACGGCCGCAACCGGGCGCGCTCCCGCGCGCACGGCGGTCAGCAGGGTGGCCGCCGATTCCATGTCGGCCGCGATCGCGCCGGTCGCCAGCAGATCGGACCGTTCGTGACCGCGCACCACATGGTCGGACCCGGTGAGCGGCCCGGTGTGGACGGTGCGCCCGGGCACGGCGCGCACCAGCTCCTTCACCAGCAGCTCGGTCCCCACGCAGGGCACGCTGCCGCGCGGGTCGCGGGTCTCCTCGGCGACCACCAGGTCACCGGGGTGCATATCGGGGGCGAGCCCCGCGCAGAAGCCGGTGGCGAGCACCGCGGCGTCGCGCAGGGCGGGGCCGGCGAGCACTCGGGTGACGGCCCGCTCGGCGGCCGCCGGCCCCATCCCGGTGCGCAGCACGGTGACCGGCCCGCCCGCGCCGCCGCGCTCGCTCACCCGCAGGGCGAACTGCTCGATGCCGAGCGCGCAGGCGATCAGCAGCGGAGCGGGGGCGGGCGGGGTGGTCATCAGCTTCCCTTCGCCTCGGCGAGCCGGTGTTCCCCGGCGGCGCCCTCCCGCGCGGCCGGCTTCTTGGCGAAGGGGTCTCCGTTGACGTACCGGCCGAGCGCGGTGAGCGGGAAGACCTGCCGGTAGAGGTGGTAGTTGATGGAGAAGTCCCAGGGGAAGCCGGTTCCGGTGAAGTAGGGCTCGTCCCAGGAGCCGTCCTCCCGCTGGGTGGCGGCCAGCCACTCGATACCGCGTTCCACGGCCTTGGACTCGCGCTCCCCGGCGGCGAGCAGCGCCATCAGTGCCCAGGCCGTCTGGGAGGGGGTGGAGGCGCCCCGGCCGGACCACGTGCGGGCGTCCTGGTAGGAGCGCAGGTCCTCGCCCCAGCCGCCGTCGTCGTTCTGCACCGACTCCAGCCAGGCCACGGCCCGCCGGATCGCCGGATGCGAGCCGGGGATGCCGGCCGCGGTGAGTGCGGGGACGACGGAGCCGGTGCCGTAGATGTAGTTGACGCCCCAGCGTCCGAACCACGATCCGTCGGGCTCCTGCTCGGCGAGCAGCCAGCGCACCCCGCGCCGGGTGCGCGGGTCGTGGGCGAGGCCCTCGGCGGCGAGCATCTCCACCACGTGCGCGGTGACGTCGGCGGAGGGCGGGTCGATGACCTCGCCGAAGTCGCAGAACGGCAGCCGGTTGGGGAACGGGCTGGTGTTGTCGACGTCGAACGCGCCCCAGGCGCCGTTCCTCGACTGCATGCCGAGGTTCCAGCGCACGCCGCGGGCGATGGCGTTGTCGACCCGTTCGGGGTCGTGGTGCTTGACGCGGCGCAGCGCGAGGATCACCTCGGCGGTGTCGTCGATGTCGGGGTAGTTGTCGTTGTGGAACTCGAACGCCCAGCCGCCCGGCGGGAGATGGGGCCGGCGCACCGACCAGTCGCCGGGGCGGACGATCTGCTCGCCGAGCATCCAGTCGGCGGCCTTGACCAGCTGGGGGTGGTCGGCGGGCAGGCCGGCGTCGGCGAGGGCGATGGTGGCGAGGCAGGTGTCCCACACCGGGGACTGGCAGGCCTCGATCATCCGGGCCCCGTCCTCGCGCCACACGGCGAACCGGTCCAGGGACGCAAGGCCCTCCCGCATCACCGGGTGGTTGAGGTCGTAGCCGAGCAGGTGCAGGGCGATGACCGAGTAGACGGCCGGCGGCTGGATGCCGCCCCAGCAGCCGTCGTTCTCCTGGCGTTCGATGATCCAGCGGGCGGCGGTGTTCA
The DNA here is from genome assembly GCF_039526425.1 of Streptomyces thermospinosisporus. NCBI lineage: Bacteria > Bacillati > Actinomycetota > Actinomycetes > Kitasatosporales > Streptomycetaceae > Streptomyces > Streptomyces thermospinosisporus. Next base: position 10,411 of record NZ_BAAAIZ010000093.1, on the reverse strand, counting down.
TGGCCGCCCGGCGCAGCCTGCGCGGTACCACGCGGCGTGCGGAGTGCAGCGCCTTGTCGAGCCGCTGGAAGACGCCGTCCCAGGTGTTGGCGGGGGCGAGCGGCCTCGGCGGGTTGGGCTGGGCGGGGTCGGTGTGCAGTTCGTCGAGCGGGAACGGCGCGGGCCGTACCGGCCGCTTGGCGGAGACGATGGTCAGCGGGACGATGGTCTGCCGGGCCCAGCAGGCGAAGTCGTAGATGTTCAGCGGCACCCAGGTGGGGAACCAGATCAGCTCGGGCGGGAGTTCGGGCAGGTCCTCCCACTTCCACCAGCCGAACAGGGCCAGCCAGATCCGGGTGAAGACGCGGGATGCGGCGATGCCGCCCTGCTCGCGGATCCAGGCGGCGGCCTTCGCCATGTGCGGGGCGTCGGGCGCGTCCCCGGCCAGGCGCAGCGCGACATACGCCTCGATGGTGGTGGAGAGGTCGCCGGGGCCGCCGTGGAAGGTGGCCCAGGTGCCGTCCTCGCGCTGCTCGCCGCGGATGAACAGCGCGGCGGCGTGCGTGGTGTCCTCGTCGCGGATGCCGAGGAACTGACGCAGCAGCAGGTCCTCGGCGTCCATGGTGACGTTGGTCTCGAGGTCGCCCTTCCACCAGCCCTCGTCGGACTGGCGGGAGAGCAGGAAGTCGGTGGCGCGCCGCATGGCGCGGGCGGCTGCCTCGGCTGCCCCGGCCGCCTGGGGGGTCTCGGTGTCGGTGTCGTTGGCCGCGGCCACTCGGGGCGGCAGGGCCGCCCCGGTGCTTCCGTCGGTCGTCGCTGTCATGGCTTCCCCTTCGTGCAGTCCTGCAAGTCGTGCGTCTGCTGTGGGTCCGCCGTCGGCCGGTGGCTTGCTCCCCTCACCACCGGCCGGCGACTACGCGAGGGCTGTTCGACCGATAGTGATCATCTCTTTCGTACGACGACGAAGTCCGCGAGCGCAGTGAACCGTTCCCGCACCTGCTCGGGCATGTCCACGGCGTCGAGGGCCTCGATGGCGATGGTGTGCTGACGGCGTGCCTCCTCGGCGGTCCACTCGCGCCCGCCCGCCTGCTCGATGAGCGCGGCGCGGGCCGCGAACTCCTCCTCGGAGAAGCTCTCGAAGTCGCTGCTCCTGGCGTCGGCGGCGAGCAGCTCGCCGAGCTTCTCGGCGGCGGGTCCGACGGCCGCCAGGGCGGCGACGACGGGCAGGGACTTCTTGCGCTGGCGCAGGTCGCTCCAGGTCTGCTTGCCGGTGGCCTCCGGGTCGCCCCAGATGCCGAGGAGGTCGTCGACGGCCTGGAAGGCGAGGCCGAGGTGGTAGCCGTACTTCTCCAGCGCGTCAGCCGTGCGGTCGTCGGCGCCGCCGAGCACGGCGCCGATGGAACTGGCGCAGGCGAGCAGGGCGCCGGTCTTGTTGCCCTCCATCTCCAGGCACTCCTCGACGCTGACGCGGTCGCGGTGCTCGTAGGAGATGTCCTGGGCCTGACCGTCGATCAGCGCGCGGGTCGCGCTGGTCAGGCGGCGGGTGGCGCGGCCGGCCTCCACCGTGCCGAGCTCCAGCAGCACCTCGTTGGCCAGGGCGAACAGGGCGTCGCCGACGAGGATGGCCTGGGCGGGGCCGTGCACCTTCCAGACGGTGTCGCGGTGGCGGCGCTGTTCGTCGCCGTCCATCAGGTCGTCGTGCAGCAGGGAGAAGTTGTGGACCAGTTCGACGGCCACCGCGCCGGGGATGCCGGTCTCCGGGCGGGCGCCGGTCACCTCGGCGGACAGCACGGCGAGGGCGGGGCGGACGGCCTTGCCGCCGTCGCCGTCCGCGGGCCTGCCGTGGGCGTCGATCCAGCCGAAGTGATAGGCGGCGACGGTGTCCATGGGCGGGGCCAGACGGGCTACGGCCGCCCGCAGCACCGGCGTGGCCAGGGTCCGGCCGCGCTCCAGCAGCGCGGACACGTCCACCGCGGTCCTCCGGTCGGCCTTCGGGGCCGGGGGCACAGTGGGCACAGTCTCTCCTCTTGTAGCGGTACCGGGGGTGCGGGGGTCTGCCGCGCCGGGCTGCTGATCGGGCATCAGGCCGCCTCCTCGATCGCGAAGAGGTGCCTCGGGCGGGGCCGGCCCAGGGCGTGCAGCGCGGCGTCCGCCGCGCCGACGCCGCTGCGGACCGCACTCTCCATGGTCGCGGGCCACCCGGTGGCGGTCCACGCTCCGGCCAGGTACAGGCCGGGGGCTTTGGTGCGGGCGCCGGGGCGCAGCCGCCCGACGCCCGGTGCGGGGGCGAACGTGGCGGTGCGTTCGCGGGTGACGAAGAAGTCCTCGACCCGGGCGTCGCGGGTGCGCGGCAGCAGCCGGTGCAGCTCGGGCAGATAGCGCTCGCGCAGCGCGGCCACCGGCGCGTCGATGTCGTCGTACGCCACGGACTGCGACAGCGCCAGGTACTGGCCCCGGGTCAGGCCGGAGGCCTCGGTGCGGTCGAACACCCACTGGACGGGGGTGCCGAGCGCGGCCAGGAAGGGCCGGGCGAGCACCGTGCGGTCGTAGACGACATGCACGTTGACGATGGGCGCGGTGCCGATGTCCAGCAGCCGTTCGGGGGCGTCGAGGGCACCCGCGGGCAGCAGGTCGCGCGTCTCGCGCTGGGGGGCGGCGAGGACGACGGCGTCGGCGTCGAGCGTCCCGCCGGGAACCCGGACGCTCCATCCGCCGTTTCCATCGGCACAGACGGAGGTGACGCGCGTACGGACCTCGGTGCGCACGCCCGCGGAGTCGAGCGCCCTGCGAGCCAGCCGGTCGTGCAGTTCGCCCAGCGGGACGCGCGCCCAGCCGATGTCGGCGGCGCCCGGCTCGGACAGCAGGCCGGTCTTGAACACCATCGCGGCGAGCGCCAGGGAGGCGTCGGCGGCCCTCGCGTTGAGGGTGGCGGTCCCGACCAGGTCCCACAGGGCCTCCACAGCGCGCGGCGACTGGCCGTGCGCGGCCAGCCAGCCGGCGAAGTCCTGCGTGTCCAGCGCCGGATCGGCGAGGTCGAGCCGCTGGAGCGCGAGCGCGGCCCGGATTGCTCTGGCCCGGTCGGCGAGCGTGAGGTGCGGGTAGGTGGCGAGGCTTCGGCTCAGGTGCAGCGGCACGGGCAGCGGGTCGCGCCGCAGCCGGCCGAGTCTGCGTCCCTCGGGCCTGCGCACGTCGACGACGGGCACGTCGAGACGGTTCTGCAGCGGTGCAAGGTCCGCTCCCCCGATGCGGTCGAGGAACCAGCGGTAGGCGGTGCAGCAGCGCAGGTAGACGTGCTGGCCGTTGTCGACGGTGAGTCCGTCGCGCCGGAAGGAGAAGGCGAGTCCGCCGAGTCTGGGCCTGCCTTCGAGCAGGGTGACGCGCACGCCCGCGTCGGCGAGCGCGAGCGCGGCGGTGATGCCGGCCAGCCCGCCGCCGACCACCACGGCGTGCCGTCCTTCCGCGGTGCCGGCGAACCGGTCCTCGGGCCGCGTGACACGGGTCATCGTGCGCCCTCCCCCCGACGGCCGGTGTGCGTGCAGCGTGAACGACCTGCCGTCTCAGTCTGGGACGCACCCCTGCCGCGGAGGGTTGCCCACCGCTTGTCGTCGGGGTCGTCGGCGGGAACCGGGGTGTCCGCTGTGTCCATCAGGCGCGCCTCCTGACGGTCCGCCGGGTCACGTGCCGGGTGTCCAGGCCGGACAGCCCGCGCACGGCGACGTACGCCTTCTCGCGTCCGGGCAGCGAGACCCGGCCGCGCAGCACCGCCTCCGGGTCGCGTTCGATGCGGTCGAGGAGGCGGCGGTAGATGCCGGCCATGGCTGCGACGCAGGCGCCGCTGCGCCGGTCCAGCAAGGGAAGCAGGCGGTAGCCCTCGGCGAAAAGGGCGCGGGCCCGACGCACTTCGAAGTGCACGAGGCCCGCGAAGTCGGAGCCCTCCGGTGGCCGTGGCCCGCGGAACCCGGCCGAGCAGCCGAATTTCGCGAGGTCGTCCGCGGGAAGGTAGGTGCGGCCGCCCTCGGCGTCCTCCCGGACGTCCCGGAGGATGTTGGTGAGCTGGAGTGCGAGGCCGAGCGTGTCGGCGTACTCGGGCGCGCGTTCGGCGCCGCGCGCCCCCGGTTCGGTGCCGAACACGCCGAGGGAGAGACGGCCGATGGCGCCGGCCACACAGCGGCAGTAGACCTTCAGGTCGTCCCAGGTCTCGTAGGTCTCGCCGCACACGTCCATCTGCACGCCGTCGATGAGCTCGTCGAGCCCGCCGAGGGGGATCGGGAAGTGCCGGGCGGCGTGCGCCAGGGCGACGGCCACCGGGTCGGTGTCGTCCTCCTCGACGGCTCCGGCGCGGATCCGGGCGAGCAGGGCACGGGTCTCCTCGAGCCGTGCGAGCTTGACGTCGTCCGCCAGCGCGCCGTCGCCGATGTCGTCGACGCGCCGGGAGAAGGCGTACAGCGCCGACATCGCGCGCCGCTTGGGCGTGGGCAGCAGCCGGATGCCGTAGGCGAAGTTGCGGGCCTGCTGCCCGGTGACGGCCTCGCAGTAGCGGTAGGCGGCGAGTACCGGTGCGGACGCGTGCGGTTCCGACTCCACGGTCCGGATCACCCCTCTCCTCGCAGGGTCACGCCCGCCTCGCGCAGCAGCGTCAGCTTGCCGGGCCGGGGCGGGCCGGGAAGTACGTCGAATTCGGCGGCGGCGATCGCGTCCAGCGCCGCCCTTCCTCCCGCCACGAACCCGGCGAGCAGCAGCCTGAGCCTGCCCTGGACGCTGCTGACGAGCGGGTCGCCCTCGCGCAGCAGCGCCCGGGCGCGCTCCGCCTCGAAGGCGATCAGGGCCCGCAGCGAGGCGCCGGCGGTGGGGGCGGCGAGATCCGCCTCCTGGACGTGGAAGCGCTTCATGTCCTCGGCGGGCAGATAGATCCGGTCGCGGCCGAGGTCCTCCGCCACGTCCTGGAGGTGCTCGACGATCTGCAGGGCGGTGCACACGGCGTCGGAGCGGCGGACGCGCTCGGGGCTCGCGGTGCCGGTGACGGCGAGGACGAGACGGCCGACGGGGTTGGCGGACAGCTCGCAGTAGGCGAGCAGGTCGTCGTAGGTCTCGTAGCGCGTGACGAGTTGGTCCTGCCGGTTCGCGGCGATCAGCGCGAGGAAGGGCTCGGGGGTCAGCGCGCGCCGCCGTACGACCGGCTGGAGGCGGCGCAGCAGGGGGTGGCGGGGGGTGCCGTCGAAGACCCGGCGCAGGTCGCTCTCCAAGGCGTCCAGAAGGAGCAGCCGGTCGTGCGCCTGTCCGGGTGAGACGCCGAGGAGGGCGGCGTCGGCGTCGCCGGGGGCGAGGTCGCCGTCGCCGATGTCGTCGACCAGCCGGGCGAAGCCGTAGACGGCCATCAGATCGGACCGCCAGGCTCTGGGCAGGAAGAACGGCGCCACGGGGAAGTTCTCCGCGGCGGCCTTGTCGAGAGTGGCGCGCTCGGGGTCGGCGGCACGCGCCGTGCCGGGCGGCGTCATCGTGGGCTGCCCGGGGCGGGGACGGCGCATGCTGCGTTCACCTGGGGAGTTTCCGTAGCCATTGCCGTCACATCTCCCGTTCTACACCGCCGACCCAAGACACACTATTTCGGACACGCCGCCGGGACTTCCGCCCGGTGGCCGCTCCGGACGTGTCGCGCATTATGGCCCTGATTGCCGCCTTTAGGCACCGGTACAGCTTACGTTGTACAACGCGAAACCGACCGCCGGGGTGAACCGCACATCACAACAACACACCGATTGGCGTCAATCTTCCTGCGGGAAGCAGGAGTTGGCGTCTTCTTTGCACACGCCGGGCCCCGCGGAGCGTCTCCGGCGGGGCCCGCTGGGGCTCATCGGGTCACTTGGCGGTGAACTTCTCGTACTCCTTGAGCACCTCGTCGGTCGGCCCGTCCATGCGCAGCTCGCCGCGCTCCAGCCACAGCACCCGGTCGCAGGTGTCCCGGATGGACTTGTTGTTGTGGCTGACCAGGAACACCGTGCCGGCCTGCTTGCGCAGCTCGCGGATGCGGGCCTCGGAGCGCTTCTGGAACTTGCGGTCGCCGGTGGCCAGCGCCTCGTCGATCATCAGGACGTCGTGGTCCTTGGCGGCGGCGATGGAGAAGCGCAGGCGGGCCGCCATGCCGGAGGAGTAGGTGCGCATCGGCAGGGTGATGAAGTCGCCCTTCTCGTTGATGCCGGAGAAGTCGACGATCTCCTGGTAGCGCGCCTTGATCTCCTCGCGGGACATGCCCATCGCGAGCCCGCCGAGTATCACGTTGCGCTCGCCGGTGAGGTCGTTCATCAGGGCGGCGTTCACGCCCAGCAGGGACGGCTGGCCGTCGGTGTAGACCTTCCCGCGCTCGGCTGGGAGCAGCCCGGCGATGGCGCGCAGCAGGGTGGACTTGCCGGAGCCGTTGGAGCCGATCAGCCCGATCGCCTCGCCGCGGTAGGCGACGAAGGAGACCCCGCGCACCGCGTGCACCTTGCGCACGCCCCGCGCCTCGTCGTCCTTGCCGCGCCGCAGGATGCGGCTGAGCGCGGCGGTGGCGCTGCCCTTGCCGGACCGGCCGGCGTTCACGCGGTAGACGATGTGCAGGTCGTCCGCGATGACGGTGGGGACGCGCCCGGCCTTCCTGCCGGCGTTCTCCTCAGCCACGGCCGTACCTCTCCTCCGCCTTCCAGAAGTAGATGAAGCCCGCCACACCGATCAGCAGCGCCCAGCCGGTGCCGACCGCCCAGATGTGCGGGGGCAGGTAGGTGGAGTCGTACTCGTCGATCATGGCGAAGCGGACCAGGTCCATGTAGACCGCGGCGGGGTTCCACTGGAGCAGGTCGGGCAACCAGCCGGGGACGTTCTTGTCGGCGAGCATCGCCGGGATGCTGAACATCACGCCCGAGGCGTACATCCAGGTGCGCAGCACGAACGGCATCAGCTGGGCCAGGTCGGGGGTCTTGCTGCCCATGCGGGCGAAGATCAGCGCGAGGCCGGTGTTGAAGACGAACTGCAGCAGCAGCGCCGGCCCGATCAGCAGCCAGGACCAGTCGGGGTAGCTGCCGAACGCCAGCATCACCGCGACCAGCACGACCATGGAGAACAGCAGCTGCTGGAGCTGCTGCAGCGAGAACGAGATGGGCAGCGAGGCCCGCGGGAAGTGCAGGGCCCGCACCAGGCCCAGGTTGCCGGATATGGCCCGCACACCGGCCAGCACCGAGCTCTGGGTGAAGGTGAACACGAAGACGCCGGTCACCAGGAACGGCACATACACGTCGCTCGGGATGCCCCGCTTGGCGTCCAGCAGCAGACCGAAGATGAAGAAGTACACGGCCGCGTTCAGCAGCGGCGTCGCCACCTGCCACAGCTGGCCGAGCTTCGCCTGGCTGTACTGGGCGGTCAGCTTCGCCTGGGAGAAGGCCATGATGAAGTGGCGCCGGCCCCAGAGCTGACGGACGTACTCGATGAGGGACGGCCGGGCGCCGCTGACCGACAGCCCGTACTTGGCGGCGAGCTCGGCCGCCGTCAGGCCCTCGTCGGGCGGCACGGGCGCGCTCACCGCGACCGTGCCGTCGTGCGTTGTCTCACTCACTGGTGGAAAACTTTCGTCCTCGAGATGCGCGGCCTTGGTCGGCCTTGGCATGAGCCGGGGAGCCGAGGTGCGGCCCCGGGATGTTCCCGGATACGAGCTTGTCAGATCACCGGGGGCCGGCCCAGTCGGGTCAGCCGCCACACCGTACGCCACTTCATGGGCCGGCGCGGGCCGCAGGGTGTGGTCCACCCTTCCCGGAATCCGCCGAACCACGCCTTGAGCGCCGCGCGTGTGGGACGGCGCACAAGGGTGAGCAGCACCCAGGCGCCCAGGTAGACCGGGACCAGCGGTGCGGGGAGGTTGCGGCGGGCCAGCCAGACCCGGTTGCGGGCGATCATGCGGTGGTAGACCGCGTGCCGCGAGGGCGCCGTGGTCGGGTGGTGGAGCACCATGTCGGCGCGGTAGTCGATGTGCCAGCCGGCGTCGAGCGCCCGCCAGGCGAGGTCGGTCTCCTCGTGGGCGTAGAAGAAGTCCTCCGGCAGCAGGCCGACCTCGGCGAAGACCTGGGTGCGCACCGCGTTGGCGCCGCCGAGGAAGGTGGTCACCCGCGAGGAGCGCAGCGGGTCGGAGGCGCGCAGCCGGGGCACGTGGCGGCGCTGGGTGACGCCGGTCTCGGGGTCGGCGATGCGGAAGCTGATGATGCCCAGACGCGGGTCGGCGGCGAACGCCTCACGGCACAGCTCGGCGGTGTCGTGGCCGGCGAGCAGCCCGTCGTCGTCGAGGAACATCAGGATGTCCACGTCGCGTCCGGCCGGGCCGAAGGCCTCGATGCCGGCGTTGCGCCCGCCGGGGATGCCGAGGTTCTCCGGCAGCTCGACGGTGCGCACCCCTTCGGGCACGTCGGGCACGGGCGAGCCGTTGCCGACGACGACGACCTCGACCGGGTCGCCCTCCTGCTTGGCGACCGAGTCGAGCAGGGCGCGCAGCTCGTCGGGGCGGTTGCCCATGGTGATGATGACGGCCCCGACCTTCAAGGCGCTCACCTCAGCCTGCTCGACGCGAGGATCGACACCAGGTGCAGCACGGTCTGCAGCATCGCGATGCCGGCCAGGACGGCGGTGCCGAGGCGGGTGAAGAACAGGTCGCCGTGGATCTGGTCGGCGATCGCCAGGACCAGGATCAGCAGGGACGCCTCGATGCCGAGGATGAGGCGGTGGAACTTCAGCGCGGCGGCGGCCTTGCGGGCCAGCGCCATGCCGGAGGAGCGGGGCTCGGCGGCGGCCTCCTTCACCGGGGGCAGCCCGCCCTGGTGGCGGGCGACGCCGACCAGGTCGGTCTCGGCCTTCACCAGGATCGCGCCGAGCGCGGCCAGGGTGCCGAGGAAGGCCCACAGCCAGTCGATCCGCCCGGAGCCCCACAGGTCGGCGGCGCGCAGACCGAGTCCGACCAGGACGGCCGCGTCGCACAGGTAGGCGCCGACCCGGTCGAGGTAGACCCCGCCGAGCGAGAACTGCTTGCGCCAGCGGGCGATCTCGCCGTCGACACAGTCCAGCAGCAGGTACAGCTGGACCATGATCACGCCGAGCACGGCGCCCCAGATCCCCGGCACCAGCAGGGCGGGCGCCGCGAGGACACCGCAGACGGTCATCAGGTACGTGAGCTGGTTGGGGGTGACCCTGGTGTTCACCAGGTAGCGGTCGACCCGCAGGGACACCTCACGCATGTAGAGGCGTCCCATCCAGTGCTCACCGCTGCGCCGGTCCTTGACCCCTTCGGGGTGCACGACCGGGCGGAGTTCAGCTACCGATGGCCTTGACATAGTCGGCGTAGATGTCCTTGATCTGGTCGGTCTTCAGGTCGAGGTGTTCGAGGATGGTGTAGCGGCCGGGACGGGTCTCCGGGGCGAACTCGACGGCCCGGACGAACTCGTCGACCGTGAAGCCGATCTCCTCCGGCCGCACCGGCAGCCCGTGGCGGCGCAGCACCGCGGCCATGTTCGCCGACTCCTCGTGCGCCCCGCGCAGATACATCGCGAAGGCGGCGCCGATGCCGACCTGCTCGCCGTGGGCCGCGGCCCGCTGCGGGAAGAGCAGGTCGAAGGCGTGGTTGATCTCGTGGCAGGCGCCGGAGGAGGGGCGGGAGTCGCCGGAGACCGACATGGCGATGCCGGTGAGGACCAGTGCCTCGGCCAGGACCTGGAGGAAGTCGTCGTCGCTCGCGCCGCCGGGGTGGCGGAGCACCGCCTCGCCGGCCTGGCGGGCCATCGCGGCGGCCAGGCCGTCGATCTTCTCGCCGTTGACCCGGTGGGACAGCTCCCAGTCGGCGACGGCGGAGATGTTGCTGATGGCGTCGCCGATGCCGGAGCGCACGAAGCGCACGGGCGCCTCGCGGATCACATTGAGGTCGATGACGACCGCGATCGGGTTGGGCACGCCGTAGGAGCCGCGGCCGGCGTCGTTGTCGAGGGTGGCGACCGGGGAGCACAGGCCGTCGTGCGCCAGGTTGGTGGCGACCGCGACGAGCGGGAGGCCGACGCGGGCCGCGGCGAACTTGGCGCAGTCGATGATCTTGCCGCCGCCGAGTCCGACGACCGCGTCGTAGTGGCCGGCCTTGATGCCGCTCGCCAGCCGGACGGCGTCGTCGATGGTGCCGCCGCCGACCTCGAACCAGGTCGCGCCGGGAAGCGAGGGCGCCACCCGCTCCCGCAGCCGGGCACCGGAGCCGCCGCTCACCGCGACGGCCAGCCGGCCCGACTGCGAGATCCGCTCGTCGGCGAGCACACACCCCAGGTCGTCGAGGGCACCCGGGCGGATGTCCACCACGACCGGGGACGGAATGAGCCTCGTCAGTACTGGCACGCGATCTCCCGTCCGCGGGCGAGGTCGTCGTGGTTGTCGATCTCCACCCACT
>NZ_BAAAIZ010000092.1:0-3439 GCF_039526425.1 Streptomyces thermospinosisporus | reverse complement strand
CTTCCTTCGTACTCACCCTCTCGGGCTTTCCTCCGGGCGCTTCCCTTCGGTGTTTCTGACACTATCAGATCTTTTTCTCGACCTGACCCCCCGTCAGCGGGGTTCGTCCGCACGGCCGTTGGGCCGCTTCGACGAGTGAGACTTTAGCGGATTCCCGGCTCCCGAGCTAATCGGGGGCCTGCGTCCTTTCGAACGCGGATTCCTCCATTCGCGAATACGCATGCCGATGACACGACGGCAGACAGACGACTGCTGTCGATCAGTGGTGGTACTCGCGGAAGGGCTGTCCGGGGACCGACCGGAGTCGGCGCTCACGTCGGACAACCCGGAGAACACTACGGATCACCTGGGGGCGTGTCAACTCGCGTGCTCACCCCACCCGCCGGGCGTACTCTTGTCCCCATGACGACGCGTACGCACTGCCAGTTCTGGTGGGCCGCCTGACGGCGGCCGTCGCTGCGTTACGCACTCAACGGTCGCCGCTCCGGCGGCCGTTTTCGTTTCTCCTCCCAGGACTCCGGGGGCGGCCGGCCGGGACGGCGGCCTCGATCCGACGAGCAGGAGAGGGAGAGACGAGATGACGCGGGTTTTCAGCGGGATCAAGCCGACCGGGCATCTGACGCTGGGGAACTACCTGGGGGCCATGCGGCGGTGGGCCGAGGTCGACCAGTACCGGGCCGATGCGCTGTTCTGCGTCGTCGACCTCCATGCGCTGACCGTGGACCACGACCCGGCGCGGGTGCGCAGGCTCAGCCGGCAGGCGGCGACGCTGCTGCTGGCGTCGGGGCTGGATCCGGAGCGGTGCACCCTGTTCGTGCAGAGCCATGTCGATGAGCATGCGCGGCTGTCGTATCTGCTGGAGTGCGTGGCGACCGACGGCGAGATGCGGCGGATGATCCAGTACAAGGAGAAGGCCGCGCGGGAGCAGCGCCGGGGCGGGAGCTTGCGGCTGTCGCTGCTGACGTACCCGGTGCTGATGGCGGCCGACATCCTGGCCTACCGGACCGACGAGGTGCCGGTGGGGGACGACCAGACGCAGCATGTCGAGCTGGCCCGGGATCTGGCGGTGCGCTTCAACCACCGGTACGGACACACCTTCACGGTGCCGCGGGCGACGCCGCCCGCAGTGGCGGCGCGGGTGATGAATCTGCAGGACCCGGCGTCGAAGATGGGCAAGAGCGAGGACGTCGGGCCGGGGATCGTCTATCTGCTGGACGAGCCGGACGTGGTGCGCAGGAAGGTCATGCGGGCGGTGACCGACAGCGGGCGGGAGGTCGTCTACGACCGGGAGTCCCGGCCGGGGGTGGCGAATCTGCTGGAGATCCTGGCCGCGTGCTCGGGTGGGAACCCGGAGGAGCTGGCCGGTGTATACGAGTCGTACGGCGCTCTGAAGAAGGACACCGCTGAGGCTGTGGTGGAAGTGCTGCGGCCGGTGCAGCAGCGGCATCGGGAGCTGTGCGCGGATCCGGGATATGTGGAGGGGGTGCTGCGGGAGGGTGCTCGGCGGGCGCGGGAGATGGCCCGGCCGGTCGTGGACGCCGCCTACCGGGCGATCGGCCTGCTGCCTTCCAATGCCGGTGACGGGGCGGTCGAGGAGGCGGTGGCGCTGAACGCGGCCCGGTAGGCGCGGGGGCTGGTGGCGAGGCGCGATGCGAAGTGCTGGCGCATCGTGACCTCGCTGCCGAAGCCGGCGCGGCGGGCGACCTCGGGCATGGGGAGGTCGGTGCGTTCCAGGAGGCGCTGGGCGGCGGCGATGCGCTGGTCGAGGAGCCAGCGCAGGGGGGTGGTGCCGGTGGCGGCGGTGAAGTGGCGGGCGAAGGTGCGCGGTGCCATGCCCGCGTGGCGGGCAAGGTCGGCGACGGTGAGCGGTTCGTGGAGGTGGCGCAGGGCGTATTCGCGTACGGCGCCGAGGGTGTCGGCGTCGCGGTCGGTGCGGGGTGTGGGGTGCTGGATGAACTGGGCCTGGGTGCCCGTGCGGAAGGGGGCGGTGACCATGGAGCGGGCGACGGTGGCGGCGGCTTCGGCTCCGTGGGCGAGGCGGACCAGGTGGAGACAGAGGTCGATGCCGGCGGCGGTGCCGGCCGAGGTCCAGAGGTTGCCGTCCTCGATGAAGAGGGCGTCGGGCTCGACGGTGATCTCCGGGTGGCGGGCCTGGAGCTGCGGGGCGAGGTGCCAGTGGGTGACGGCGCGTCGGCCGTCGAGAAGTCCGGCGCGGGCGAGGACGAAGGCGCCGGCGCAGAGGGCGGCGATCGGGGTGCCGGCCCGGTGGGCGCGGCGGAGGGCGTCGAGGACGGGTTCGGCGACGGGAGTGTCGTGGTCGACCAGTCCCGGGACGACGATCAGGTCGGCCTCCGCGAGCCAGTCGAGGGGGCGGTCAGGGGTGAGGGTGAGTCCGCCCGGCATGGGGATGGGGTCGCCGGGGGTGGTGGCGGTGCGGCGCAGTTCGAACGGCGGGACGCCGGGGAGGCTGCGTTCGCTGCCCCAGACCTCGGTGATGACGGAGACGTCGAAGGCGCGGATGCCGGGGAAGACGAGGAGGGCTATGCGCTGCATGGATCCATGATGGCAGGGGGTGGCAGGAAGCCATCGATGCTCAGCTTTTCTGCCACTGTTGCGCGGGATGGCCGGGCGGGAGCATCAGGGGCATGGAGAAGGAGAAGACAGCAGAGCTCGAGGTCGCGGGCAACGCGGCACTGATCGTCGTCGATGTGCAGAAGGGGTTCGAGGACGCGTTCTGGGGGCGGCGGAACAACCCGGATGCGGAACGGAACATCGCCGCGCTCATCGATGTCTGGCAGGAGAGCGGACGCCCTGTGGTGTTCGTGCGGCACGACTCGCCCGCCGGGTCGCGGTCGCCGTTGCGGGTGGGGTACGCCGGCAATGACTTCCAGGACTTCGTCGAGGAGCGGCGGGGGAAGGGGTCCGGCCCGGAGCTGCTGGTGACGAAGTCGGTGAACTCGGCGTTCTACGGGGAGCCGGATCTCGACGGGTGGCTGAAGGGTGCCGGGGTGCGGCAGATCGTGATCGTCGGCATCCAGACGAACATGTGCAACGAGACGACGGCGCGCATGGGCGGGAACCTCGGCTACGACGTGCTGTTCCCACTGGACGCCATGCACACCTTCGACCTGACCGGCCCGTTCGGCTGGACAGCGACGGCGGACGAGCTGACGCGGGCAACGGCGGTGTCCCTGCACGGCGGACGGTTCGCCCGTGTGGTGACGACGGAGGAGGTGCTGGCTGCGGCGAAGTAAGGCCGCGGCCAGGGGGGTGATCACGGTCCGGCAGGAGCCCCGGTGGGTCGGACGGACTCCGTTTCGGCCGGAGCGGGGCCTGGCCGGAGTGACCTTCGGCCGGCGCAAGGCGCAGCCGCCCCGGCCCGAGCCGCCCACGGCGGCGCACAGGGCCCGGCGGGAGCCCCGCCGCCCGGGGGGGTGCG
>NZ_BAAAIZ010000091.1:0-16552 GCF_039526425.1 Streptomyces thermospinosisporus | reverse complement strand
GGGCACCCGCGCCGGGCTGTCCGGCTCCGGAGCCGCGGCCCGCGCCCGCTGCGGGTCCGCCCGGTGCCGCGCTCGCGGCCGCCCGGCGCGCGCCGACGGGGCCTCCTGCCGCGGATGCCGGGATTCCCGTCATCTGCCTGCCTCCTCACCGCGCGTGAGCGCACCCTGGAACAGCGGTTCGGCGACCAGGTCGACGCCCTCGGTGCCCACCACCTTCGCCTCGACCATACGGCCGACGTCCAGTCCCTCGCCGTTCGTCAGCAGCACCTGGCCGTCGGTCTCTGGGGCCTGGTGGGCGGCGCGGCCGTACACACCGTCCTCCTCGTCCACGGACTCCACCAGCACCCGCAGGGTCTCGCCCACCCGTTCCTCGGCGCGCTGGGAGACCAGCTCCTCGGCGAGGCGCGAGATGTGCGCCAGCCGCTCGGCGACCACGTCCTCGGAGAGCTTGTTCTCGTAGGTCGCCGCCTCGGTGCCCTCCTCGTCGGAGTAGCCGAAGACGCCGATGGCGTCGAGCCGGGCGTGGTTCAGGAAGCGTTCCAGCTCGGCGAGGTCGGCCTCGGACTCGCCGGGGAAGCCGACGATGAAGTTGGAGCGGACGCCGGCCTCGGGCGCCTTGCCGCGGATGGTCTCGAGCAGCTCCAGGAACCGGTCGGTGTCGCCGAAGCGGCGCATGGCGCGCAGTACTCCGGGCGCCGAGTGCTGGAAGGACAGGTCGAAGTAGGGGGCGACCTTCTCGGTGGAGGTCAGCACGTCGATCAGGCCGGGCCGCATCTCGGCCGGCTGGAGGTAGCTGACCCGCACCCGCTCGATGCCGTCGACCCCGGCCAGCTCGGGCAGCAGGGACTCCAGCAGGCGGATGTCGCCGAGGTCCTTGCCGTAGGAGGTGTTGTTCTCGGAGACGAGCATGATCTCCTTCACGCCCTGCTCGGCGAGCCAGCGCGTCTCGTTCAGCACGTCGCCGGGGCGGCGGGAGATGAAGGAGCCGCGGAAGGAGGGGATGGCGCAGAAGGAGCAGCGCCGGTCGCAGCCGGAGGCGAGCTTGACCGAGGCGACCGGGGAGCCGTCCAGGCGGCGGCGCAGGGGCGCGCGGGGGCCGGAGGCGGGTGCGAGGCCGTCCGGCAGGTCGCCGGGGCCCTGCTCCGGCACGGCGGGCCCGTGCCCGGGCAGCACCACGGAGGCGGCCGATTCCTGTCGCTCCACCGGGCTGATCGGCAGCAGCTTGCGCCGGTCGCGCGGGGTGTGCGCGGCGTGGATGCCGCCGCTGAGGATGGTCTGCAGACGCTCGGAGATCTGCGTGTAGTCGTCGAAGCCGAGCACGCCGTCGGCCTCGGGGAGGGCCTCGGCGAGCTCCTTGCCGTACCGCTCGGCCATGCAGCCCACCGCCACCACGGCCTGCGTTCTGCCGTGCTCCTTGAGGTCGTTGGCCTCCAGGAGGGCGTCGACGGAGTCCTTCTTGGCGGCCTCGACGAATCCGCAGGTGTTGACGACGGCGACGTCCGCTTCGGCGGCGTCCTCCACGAGCTGCCAGCCGTCCGCCTCCAAACGGCCTGCGAGCTCCTCCGAGTCCACCTCGTTACGGGCGCAGCCAAGGGTGACGAGTGCGACGGTACGGCGTTCAGGCATGGGCTCAAGAGTACTTCGTCCCGCTGACACCCCACGTCGACGGGGTTGACCGCACTCGGCCAACCCCGTCGTGAAAGCGCCCGTCGCTCCGGTTGTCCGGCGCCGGTTCAGCCGGCCTGCGGATCGCCCTTGGTGTAGGTCAGGCGCTCCACGGCGCCGGGCTGCCAGTCGTCCTCGATCTTCTTGCCGTTGACGAACAGGTCGATCGCGCCGGCGTCACCGAGGATCAAGTTGATCTTGGAGCTGTCCTGGAAGGTCTTGGACTGGCCCTGCTTGAGCAGCCCGTCGAAGAGCTGCCGGCCGTTGTGGTCCTTGGCGGAGATCCAGCTGCGCCCGTCGACCGCGCTGACCTTGACGGTCACCTTGTCCTGGGGGGCGGCGGCGATGGCGCTGTCGGACGGCTCGGGCTTGGGGTCGGCGGGCTTCTTGGACTTGGGGGTGGGCGTGGCGGACGCCCCGGTGGCGGCGTCGCCGGCGAGGTTGCTGTTGCCGCCGGTGTCGTCGCCGCCCTTGATCACGGTGAAGCCGACGAAGCCGATGACGGCGACGATCGCGGCCACCATGGCCGCGGTCCAGTTCGGGCCGCGGCGTTCCGGACGGATGCGCTCCGCCTCGAACAGGGGTGCGGCCGGGGTGGGTGAGGGACGGCCGCCGTGCTCGGCGTCGTACCGGGCGAGCAGCGGGGCGGGGTCGATGTGGACGGCCTTGGCCAGGGTCCGGATGTGCCCTCGGGCGTAGACGTCGCCGCCGCAGGGGGCGAAGTCGTCGGCCTCGATGGCGTGAATGATGGAGATGCGGACCCGGGTGGCGGTACTGACGTCGTCCACGGTGAGCCCGGCGGCGATGCGTGCCTGCTGCAGTGCACGGCCGACGGAGGGGCGGGCTTCCTCGGACGCGTCGTCGAACGGACGCTCGTCTTCAGGAGAGTTGCCGATGGACACGGGCGCGCCTTTCGAGCGTGTAGCCACCTGTGCTGGAGGTTCAGTCTAGGGGTAGTACAAAAGGGTGGGGCAACCGGGCGGTCGGAACTTGTACGCCATCGGAATGGCCCGACATCCCGGTGGTGGTCCTGCTGCTTGTCCCTTCCCTCAAGTTGACGTGCGTCGCAGGGAAACGGTTGCTCAATGATCCCTTACGGGTGAGTCACGATCGTCCACCTGGACGTCCGGGCGGGACGGCCGTGACTTCTGTGTCTACCCTTCAGACTCCCCGCGGAGCATGGCGAGCACGCCATCCAGCTCATCAGGTTTCACGAGAACGTCACGAGCCTTCGAACCCTCGCTCGGTCCGACGATGTTCCGCGACTCCATCAGGTCCATCAGCCGGCCGGCCTTGGCGAAGCCGACGCGCAGCTTGCGCTGGAGCATCGAGGTCGAGCCGAACTGGGTGGAGACGACCAGTTCGGCGGCCTGGCACAGCAGGTCGAGGTCGTCGCCGATGTCCTCGTCGATCTCCTTCTTCTGCTTGGTGCCGACGACCACGTCGTCCCGGAAGACCGGGGCCATCTGCTCCTTGCAGTGCCGGACGACGGCCGCGACCTCCTCCTCGGTGACGAACGCGCCCTGCATGCGGATGGGTTTGCTGGCGCCCATCGGCAGGAACAGCCCGTCGCCCTTGCCGATCAGCTTCTCGGCGCCGGGCTGGTCGAGGATGACCCGGGAGTCGGCGAGCGAGGAGGTGGCGAAGGCCAGCCGGGACGGTACGTTCGCCTTGATCAGACCGGTGACGACGTCCACCGAGGGGCGCTGGGTGGCCAGCACCAGGTGGATGCCGGCCGCGCGCGCGAGCTGGGTGATGCGCACGATGGCGTCCTCGACGTCCCGCGGTGCGACCATCATCAGGTCGGCCAACTCGTCGACGATGACCAGCAGATAGGGGTACGGCTGGAGTTCGCGCTCGCTGCCCTCGGGCGGTTCGACCTTGCCCTCGCGCACGGCGCGGTTGAAGTCGTCGATGTGCCGGTAGCCGTAGGCGGCGAGGTCGTCGTAGCGCAGGTCCATCTCGCGCACCACCCACTGCAGCGCCTCGGCGGCCCGCTTGGGGTTGGTGATGATCGGCGTGATCAGGTGCGGGATGCCCTCGTACGCGGTGAGCTCCACACGCTTGGGGTCGACCAGGATCATCCGGACGTCCTCCGGGGTCGCCCGCATCATGATCGAGGTGATCAGGCAGTTGATGCAGGACGACTTGCCGGAGCCGGTGGCGCCTGCGACCAGCATGTGCGGCATCTTCGCCAGCGAGTGCATGACGTAGCCGCCCTCGACGTCCTTGCCGAAGGCGACCAGCATCGGGTCGTCGTCCTCGGCGGACTCCGCGAGCCGCAGCACATCGCCGAGGTTGACCATCTCCCGGTCGGTGTTGGGGATCTCGATGCCGACCGCGGACTTGCCGGGGATCGGGCTGATGATCCGCACATCGGGGCTGGCGACGGCGTAGGCGATGTTCTTGGTGAGCGCGGTGATGCGCTCCACCTTCACGGCCGGGCCGAGCTCCACCTCGTAGCGGGTGACCGTCGGGCCGCGGGTGAAGCCGGTGACCCGGGCGTCCACCTTGAACTCGGTGAAGACGGTGGTGAGCGACTCCACGATGGCGTCGTTGGCCGCGCTGCGCGCCTTGCCTGGGCCGCCGCGGGTGAGCAGGTCCAGGGGCGGCAGCGCGTAGGTGATGTCCCCGGACAGCTGGAGCTGCTCGGCCCGCGGGGGCAGCTCGCGCGGCTTCTCGGGCGGGGTCTTGGTCAGGTCGGGGACGGAGCTCTCGGGCTCCTGCCGCGGCTTCCTGCTCGCGGCGGGCTGGTGCTGCTGGGGGCGGGCGGCCGGGACGGGGGTGGGCGTGGTGGGCTCCTGGTCGCCCACCCGCACGCCCTGGGTGAGGTCGGCGACCACCGGGGAGGGCGGCATTCCGTGCAGCACGGCCCCGTCGAGGGCGGCGGCCGCGGCGGCGGCCACGTCGACCGCGTCCATGGACCGGCCCGCGTCGGGCTGCGGCACGGCGGACCTGCGGGGCCGGCCGCGGCGGCGGGAGAGCGCCTCCTCCGCCGCCGCGTCGGGGTCGTAGTCCTGGGGGGCGGAACGGCCGCGCCGGCGACGGCCGGCGGGCAGCGCCTCGCGCCACTGCTCCTCGTAGCGCTCGTCGTCCTCGCTGAACTCCTCGAACTCCTCGGCCTCGCCGCCGTCGTGGATGAGCCCGAGCCGCACGCCGAGCTGCCGCAGCCGCTGCGGGACGGCATTGACGGGGGTGGCCGTGACCACCAGCAGGCCGAAGATGGTGAGCAGCACCAGCAGGGGCACCGCCAGCATGTCGGTCATGGTGTACGACAGCGGGGTGGCCGCGGCCCAGCCGATGAGACCGCCGGCGTCCCTTATGGCGTGCATGCCCGCGCTGCGGGCGGGCGAGCCGCAGGCGATGTGGACCTGACCGAGCACGCCGATGACGAGCGCGGACAGGCCGATGACGATCCGTCCGTTGGCCTCGGGCTTCTCCGGATGCCGGATCAGGCGCACGGCGATGGCGCCGACCAGCACCGGCACCAGCAGGTCCAGCCGGCCGAAGGCGCCGGTGACCAGGATCTCCACCAGGTCGCCGACCGGTCCCTGGAGATCGGCCCAGGTGCCGGCGGCGACGATCAGGGCGATGGCGAGCAGCAGCAGCGCGAGTCCGTCCTTGCGGTGCGCGGAGTCGAGGTTCCTGGCGCCCTGCCCTATCCCGCGGAAGATCGCGCCGACGGCGTGCGCCAGCCCCAGCCAAAGGGCGCGCACCAGGCGGTAGACGCCCCCGGTCGGGTTCGGCGCCGGCTTGGGCGCGGGCTTCTTCGCCGGGGCCCGCTTGGCGGCGCCCTTCTTGGCGGGGGCCTTCTTCGCGGGGGCTTTCTTGGCGGCGGCCTTCTTCGCCGGAGCCTTCGCCGAAGCGGCCGCCTTCTTCGCGGGCGACTTCTTGGCTGCGGAGGGACGTGAGGCCATAGGTGTGAGGTTACCGGTGGAGACGCCGGGGGACACGTGTGCCCGATGCTTCACCCGTTCGTGTCGCTTCTTGCGTGGGAGTGAAGTTGACGCCGCATGAAGGCGGCCTCCCGTCGGCGTACCTCGGGAGACCCGGCAACACCCTTGCGCCGGGCGTCAGTTCTGCGAGGGGACCGAGGAGGCGTTGCCCGCGCCGGGCTCGAGCGCGTCCAGCGCCCGCCGCAACCCCGTGAGTTTGCGCTCGAGATGAGCCGCCGTGGCCACCGCGGCCGCGTCGGTGGACTCGTCGTTGAGCTGTTTGGTCAGCGCCTCGGCCTGCTCCTCCACGGCCGCGAGCCGCGCCGACAGCTCGGCGAGCAGCCCAGCGGACTCCTTGGGCTCGCCGGCGTTCTTCTCGCCGCCCTCCAACTGCAGCCGCAGCAGCGCCGCCTGCTCGCGCAGCTGGCAGTTCTTCATGTACAGCTCGACGAAGACGGACACCTTGGCGCGCAGCACCCAGGGGTCGAACGGCTTGGAGATGTAGTCGACCGCGCCCGCGGCATAGCCCCGGAAGGTGTGATGCGGGCCGTGATTGATCGCGGTCAGGAAGATGATCGGGATGTCCCGGGTCCGCTCGCGCCGCTTGATGTGCGCGGCGGTCTCGAATCCGTCCATGCCCGGCATCTGGACGTCCAGCAGGATCACGGCGAAATCGTCCGTGAGCAGTGCCTTGAGCGCTTCTTCCCCGGACGATGCCCGCACCAGTGTCTGATCGAGCGCAGAGAGGATCGCCTCCAGCGCCAGCAGATTCTCCGGCCGGTCATCGACCAGGAGGATCTTGGCCTTCTGCACCATGGCCCGCCCTCCTCGCCCCGGCTTGGGGCCTCCCCTGTCCGCGGTACCCGGGGGAGCACCGGCGGGTGCCCACCCGGGGGACGACTCCCTTGCGCCGCCCGTCCTTGTGCCGGTCATCGTAGCTGCACCCCGCCCGTCGCCACACCCTGTCACCGCGATGTCACTGTGCACATAGCGGAAACGCGGCGGGAGACCAGAAGGTTCCCCGAATCCCGTACTTCTACACGACTTCACCAGCGCCGCACCGGCAATTCGACGGGCTCGACCGAAGCTTCCCGTCATGTTCACGCAGCCTCCGTGATCGACCACTGCGACCACCTGGGCGATCACTGCGGGTCGCCTCGCCGCTCACCTCGCCGATCACCTCGCCGATCACCTCGCCGGTCGCGTCGGCGCTCACCTCGCCAGTCGCGTCGGCGCTCACCTCGCCGGTTGCCTCACTCGTCGCGCATCCACTGCTGCATCACGGCCAGCAGGTGATCCGGGTCGACCGGCTTGGTCACATAGTCGGAGGCGCCCGACTCGATGGCCTTCTCCCGGTCGCCCTTCATCGCCTTCGCGGTGAGAGCGATGATCGGCAGGCCCGCGAACTGGGGCATCCGCCGGATCGCCGTGGTCGTCGCATATCCGTCCATCTCCGGCATCATGATGTCCATCAGCACCACGGCCACGTCGTCGTGCTGCTCCAGGACCTCGATGCCCTCACGGCCGTTCTCCGCGTACAGCACGGACAGGCCGTGCTGCTCCAGGACGCTGGTCAGCGCGAAGACATTGCGGATGTCGTCGTCGACGATGAGCACCTTCTGCCCGCCGAAGCGGACGCCGTGCTGCGACCTCGGCGACGACTCCTCGTCCCCGTCCCGCCACTGCTCGGACTGCGCGGCGCCCGGCTGCTCCAGCTCCGGCCGCTGCGGGGCCGCGGCGGCGGCCCTGCGCCGGCGCCGGAACAGCGCCGCCGGGCCGTTCTGGGTCTCGCGGTAGGACTTCACCTCGGCCGGCGTCTCGATCTCCGCCTCGGACAGCTCGGCGGAGTGCTCTCCCGACGCCACCAGCTCCCCGGCCTCAAGCGACGGCATGGGCTGCTGGTAGCCGTGCGGCGGCAGCTCGCTCGGGTGCAGCGGCAGGTACAGCGTGAACGTGGACCCCCGGCCGGGTTCGCTCTGCGCGTGGATCTCACCGCCCAGCAGCTGCGCGATCTCCCGCGAGATGGACAGCCCCAGGCCCGTGCCGCCGTACTTGCGGCTGGTGGTTCCGTCGGCCTGCTTGAACGCCTCGAAGATCACCCGCATCTTGCTGGCCGCG
Organism: Streptomyces thermospinosisporus; assembly: GCF_039526425.1. Lineage (NCBI taxonomy): Bacteria > Bacillati > Actinomycetota > Actinomycetes > Kitasatosporales > Streptomycetaceae > Streptomyces > Streptomyces thermospinosisporus. The sequence continues at coordinate 8,834 of NZ_BAAAIZ010000091.1, read as the reverse complement.
ATGCCGATGCCCGTGTCGGTCACCGAGAACGCGATCAGCTCGGCGTCCGGGTCGGTGAGCGAACCGGCCTCCAGCAGCTGCTCGCGGATGTGCTGCGGCACGTCGTCCCGGGCGGGCCGGATGACCAGCTCCACCGAACCGGAGTCGGTGAACTTCACCGCGTTGGACAGCAGATTGCGCAGCACCTGCAGCAGCCGCTGCTCGTCGGTGTGCAGCGTGGCGGGCAGCTCCGGGGAGACCCGCACCGACAGATCCAGGCCCTTCTCCGCGGTCAGCGGCCGGAAGGTGGCCTCCACGTAGTCGACCAGCTGGACCAGCGCGATGCGCGTCGGGGAGACGTCCATCTTGCCCGCCTCGACCTTGGACAGGTCGAGGATGTCGTTGATCAGCTGAAGCAGGTCGGAGCCGGCGCCGTGGATGGTCTCGGCGAACTCGACCTGCTTCGGGGTCAGGTTCCCCTCGGCGTTGTCGGCGAGCAACTTGGCCAGAATCAGCAGCGAGTTCAGCGGCGTGCGCAGCTCGTGCGACATGTTGGCGAGGAACTCGCTCTTGTAGCGCATGGACACCGCGAGCTGCTCGGCGCGCTCCTCCAGGACCTGCCGCGCCTCCTCGATCTCGGTGTTCTTCACCTCGATGTCGCGGTTCTGACGCGCCAGCAGCTCGGCCTTCTCCTCCAGTTCGGCGTTGGACGCCTGCAGCGCCTTCTGCCGCTGCTCCAACTCCGCCGAGCGCTCCCGCAGTTGCTCGGTCAGCTCCTGGGACTGCTTCAGCAGCCGCTCGGTCTTGGTGTTGACCGAGATGGTGTTGACGCTGGTCGCGATCATCTCGGCGATCTGGTTGAGGAAGTCCTTCTGGATGTGCGTGAACGGCGTGAACGAGGCCAGCTCGATGACGCCGAGCACCTTCCCCTCGAACAGCACCGGCAGCACGATCACCTGCGCGGGCGGGGCCTCCCCGAGCCCGGAGGAGATCTTCAGATAGCCGGCGGGCGCCTTCTCCACCAGGATCGTGCGCTTCTCCGCCGCGGCCGTCCCGATGAGCCCCTCACCCGGCCGGAAGGAGGTCGGCATCGAGCCCATGGAGTAGCCGTACGAGCCGAGCATCCGCAGTTCGAACTGGTCGTCGTCGGCGGCGCTCAGGTCCTCCCCGTCGACCAGGGGCATCGCCAGATAGAACGCGCCGTGCTGCGCGGACACCACCGGCGTCAGCTCGCTCATGATCAGCGAGGCCACGTCCTCCAGGTCCCGGCGGCCCTGCATCAGGGCCGAGATCCGCGCCAGGTTGCCCTTGAGCCAGTCCTGCTCCTTGTTGGCGATGGTGGTGTCGCGCAGGTTGGCGATCATCTTGTTGATGTAGTCCTGGAGCTCCTGGATCTCCCCGGACGCATCCACGTCGATCTTCAGGTTCAGATCGCCGCGGGTCACCGCGGTCGCCACCCGGGCGATGGCCCGCACCTGCCGGGTCAGGTTCCCGGCCATCTCGTTCACCGACTCGGTCAGGTCCCGCCAGGTGCCGTCCACGTCGCGCACCCGCGCCTGGCCGCCGAGCTGCCCCTCGGTGCCCACCTCGCGGGCCACCCGGGTGACCTCCTCGGCGAACGACGACAGCTGATCGACCATCGTGTTGATGGTGGTCTTCAGCTCGAGGATCTCGCCGCGCGCGTCGATGTCGATCTTCTTGGTCAGATCGCCCTTGGCGATGGCCGTGGTCACCATGGCGATGTTGCGCACCTGACCGGTCAGGTTGGACGCCATCTGGTTCACCGACTCGGTGAGGTCCTTCCAGGTGCCCGCCACGCCCGGCACATGCGCCTGGCCGCCGAGGATGCCGTCCGTGCCCACCTCGCGGGCCACCTTGGTGACCTGCTCGGCGAACGCGCTCAGCGTCTTGACCATGGTGTTGATGGTGTCGGCGAGCTGCGCGACCTCGCCGCGCGCCTCGATGTTGACCTGACGGGTCAGGTCGCCGTTGGCGACGGCCGCGGAGACCTGGGCGATGTTGCGCACCTGAGTGGTCAGGTTCTTCGCCATCAGATTGACGTTGTCGCTGAGGTCCTTCCAGATGCCCGTCACGCCGGGCACGTGCGCCTGGCCGCCGAGGATGCCCTCGGTGCCCACCTCACGGGCCACACGTGTCACCTGCTCGGCGAACGACGACAGCTGGTCGACCATCGTGTTGACGGTGGTGACCAGCTCGAGGATCTCGCCCTTGGCATCGACCGTGATCTTCTTCGACAGGTCGCCCTTGGCGACGGCCGTGGTCACCTCGGCGATGTTGCGGACCTGCATGGTCAGGTTGTTCGCCATGCCGTTGACGGACTGGGTGAGGTCCTTCCAGGTGCCGGAGACGCCCTGCACCTCGGCCTGGCCGCCGAGGATGCCCTCGGTGCCGACCTCGCGGGCCACCCTGGTGACCTCCTGGGCGAACGACGACAGCTGATCCACCATCGTGTTCAGCGTGTTCTTCAGCTCCAGGATCTCGCCGCGCGCATCCACGGTGATCTTCTGCGACAGGTCGCCGCGCGCCACCGCGGTCGCCACCTGGGCGATGTTGCGGACCTGCGCGGTGAGGTTGCCGGCCATGCCGTTCACCGAGTCGGTCAGATCGCGCCACACACCGGCGACACCCGGCACCTGCGCCTGACCGCCCAGCCGGCCCTCGGTGCCCACCTCGCGGGCCACCCGCGTCACCTGCTCGGCGAACGACGACAGCTGATCGACCATCGTGTTGATGGTGTTCTTCAGCTCGAGGATCTCGCCGCGCGCGTCGACGTCGATCTTCTGCGACAGGTCGCCGCGGGCGACGGCCGTGGTGACCTGAGCGATGTTGCGCACCTGGGAGGTGAGGTTGCCCGCCATCGAGTTGACGGAGTCGGTGAGTTCCTTCCAGGTGCCGGACACGCCGTCCACGCGTGCCTGGCCGCCCAGCCGGCCCTCGGTGCCCACGTCCCGGGCCATGCGCGTGACCTGGTCGGCGAAGCTCGACAGCTGGTCCACCATCCGGTTCACGGTGTTCTTCAGCTGGAGCATCTCACCGGAGACGTCCACGGTGACCTTCTGCGACAGGTCACCGTTGGCGACCGCCGTCGTCACCTGGGCGATGTTCCTCACCTGTCCGGTGAGGTTCCGGAACGCCGTGTTGACGGAGTCCGTCAGGTCCTTCCACGTACCGGCCGCGCCCGGCACCTGCGCCTGGCCGCCCAGCTCGCCCTCGACACCGATCTCCCGCGCCACCCGGGTGACCTCGGCACCGAAGGCGGACAGCTGGTCCACCATCGTGTTGACGGTGTTCTTCAGCTCCAGCATCTCGCCGGCCACATCCACGGTGACCTTCTGCGACAGGTCACCGTTGGCGACCGCCGTCGTCACCGCGGCGATGTCCCTCACCTGCGTGGTGAGATTGCGGAACACCGTGTTGACGGAGTCCGTCAGGTCCTTCCACGTGCCCGCCGCGCCCGGCACGTTCGCCTGACCGCCCAGCCGGCCCTCGGCGCCGACCTCGTTCGCCACCCGGGTGACCTCGTCCGCGAAGATCCGCAGCGTCTCGGTCATCTGGTTGATCGTCTCGGCGAGCTGAGCGACCTCGCCGCGCGCCGGAACCGTCACCTTCCGCGACAGATCTCCGTTGGCGACCGCCGTGGTCACCTCGGCGATCCCGCGCACCTGGGCCGTGAGGTTCCCGGCCATGGTGTTCACCGAGTCGGTGAGTTCCTTCCACACACCCGCCACACCCGGCACCTGGGCCTGGCCGCCCAGGATGCCGTCCGTGCCGACCTCCCGGGCGACCCGGGTGACCTCGGAGGAGAACGCGGAGAGCTGGTCCACCATCGTGTTGACGGTGTTCTTCAGCTCCAGCATCTCGCCTTCGACGTGCACGGTCACCTTGCGTGACAGATCGCCGCTGGCGACCGCCGTGGTCACCAGCGCGATGTCCCGCACCTGGGCGGTGAGCCGCTCCGCCATGGTGTTGACGGAGTCCGTGAGGTCCTTCCAGGAACCGGACATTCCGCGCACGCGTGCCTGGCCGCCCAGCTTGCCCTCGGTGCCGACCTCGCTGGCCACCCGCGTGACCTCGTCGGTGAACGTCGACAGCTGGTCGACCAGGTTGTTGACGGTCCGCCCGACCTTCAGGAACTCGCCCCGCAGCGGATGCCCGCTCCCGTCCGGGCCCTGCGTCCGCAGCTCCATCCGCGGCGACAGATCACCCTCGGCCACCGCCGACAGCACCCGGCTGACCTCGGACACCGGCCACACCAGGTCGTCGACCAGCGCGTTGGAGTTGTCGATCGCGGTCGCCCAGGAGCCCTCGCAGGCCCCGGTCTCCAGCCGCTCGGTGAGCTTGCCCTCGCGGCCCACCATCCGCCGCACCCGCGACAGCTCGCCCGTCAGATGCAGATTGCGGTCGGCGACCTCGTTGAACACCGCCGCGATCTGCGACATCACGCCGTCGCCGGACACCGTCAGCCGCTTGCGGAAGTTGCCGTCCCGCATCGCCTCCAGGGCCGCCAGCAGCCGGTTCAGGGCGGCGGTGTCCACCGTCGTGGTGCCGCCTCGCCCCTTGCTCGCCTTGCTCAGGGACTGTCCGCCTTTCGCGCGCGTCTTCGTGCCCCGCGTCGCTGCGCCAGACTCCACTGTGTCCCTCCCGCAGGGGTCGACCGTTACTGCCGTGCTCGGGTACCACCGGAGGCGTACCTGTTACTACTGCGTATACCTGTACTACTGCGAGTCCCGGCGGCCGTACCTTCGCGGCCACCCGTGGGCTGCTGCCCACTCGACGGATATGACACCCGGCCTGCCCGAACCCTCACAACAAGCCTGCCCAGTGTTTCACCCTCGCCGAACCAGGCCATAACAGTTCGGCAGCTTCGCACATCGTCCGCACACCCTCCGGACGGAAACACTGCAGACCGGCATCCGCTCGGACGGCGAAGGTAAGTAACCTTGCATCCGGCTGTCCAGCCACGCCGGTCCGTCCGGCCTGGGCGGTGGCACGGGAGACGAGCGGGCACGGAGGGGCGGCCGCACACATGACCACCGGACTGATCCCTGGGGACCAGCCCCCGGACCCCCGGCCGACGGGCGACCCGCCGCACCAGCGGCATGCGCCGGTCGGCCACGGAGCCATGTCCGTCGAGAACCGGTCGAGGAGTTCTGTGATCACCGCGCGCGCGGCCGCCAGTTTCGAGCCCGTCGGACGATCGGTCGCGAGCGCCCGCTCCTTCGTCCGCGACACCCTCCAGGGGTGGGGCTTTTCCGACATTGTGGACGATGCGGTCGTTCTCACCAGCGAGTTGGTGACCAACGCGGTCGTGCACGCCGGCACCTCTGCCGACCTGCTCTGTCTGCGCAGCGAGGACGGCGTCCGGATCGAGGTGGCCGACCGGTATCCGGAACGCGAGATTCCGGTGCAGGGTTCGGCGGTCAGCATGGGCAGCCCCGACCGCGAAGGCGGCCGCGGGCTGCAGCTCTGCGCCGCGCTGGCCGGCCGCTGGGGCGTGGAGTACACGCCGACGCACAAGACCGTCTGGTTCCAGCTCGACCTGCCCGAGCGCCCCGTCGGCACCCGCGCCGCCGGACCCTCGCTCCCCGCCGACCTCCTCCCCCTCGCCGACGGCCGGATCCGGGTCGCCGTCGTGCAGATCGACCGGGCCGGCACCATCACCTCCTGGAACGAGGACGCCGAGGAGCTCTTCGGCTACAAGGCCGACCAGGTCACCGGCAAGCCGCTCACCGACCTCGCGGCCTGGCCGCACACCCCGGGCACCGGCACCGGAATCGCCGAGGCCCTCCAGCTCTCCCGCTGGGAGGGCAGCTACGGCATCCGCAACGCCGACGGCCGCGTCATCCCCGTCTACGCCTCCCACTTGCGCGTCCGCGACACCGCCGGCGAGCCCTCCACCGTCTGCCTCCTGGTGCGCGACCACGAACGCGCCGTACTGCAGACACCTTTGCGCGGGACCACCACCGACACCTCCGGCTCCTCCGACGGCCAGAACGCCGACCCCTTCGAGGTGTTCATCGGCTCTCCCGCCCCGGACGACCTCGACGGTCTCCTGCAGCGCACGGTGGAGCGCGCCCGCGACATGCTCGACGGCGACGCCGCCTTCCTGCTGCTGGCCACCGACGACGAGACCGAGTTGGAAGTCCGCGCCTCCACCGGCCTGCCCTCCGCCCGCCAGCGCTTCGCCCGCGTCCCCGTCGAGGCGGGCCCCGGCCGCTACGGCTCCGCCCGCATGCCGGCCGTCCACGACGACCTCACCGCCGTTCCCGGCGCCGTACCGCTGCTCAACGGCACCGGCATGCGCTCGGTGGTCACCGTCCCGCTGAAGGTCGAGGGCCGCCTCACCGGCTCCCTCGGCGTCGCAGCCGAGGCACCCGGCCGCTACTCCAACGAGGAGGCGCTGCGCCTGCAGTTCGCCGCCGACCGCATCGCGCTGGCCGTGGAGTCCGCCCGCCTCGGCGAGCTCGAACGCCTGCGCCGCGGCTCGCTGAGCTTCCTCGTCGAGGCCTCCGACCTGCTGGCCGGCACCCTGGACCGGGACCAGACCCTCGCCCTCATGGCCCAGATGACGGTCCCGACGCTCGCCACCTGGTGCGCCGTCTACACCATCGCCGACCAGGCCTCCGAACCGTATCTCTCCTACGTCCTGCACGAGGACGAGGAACTCATCGACGGCATCAAGTCCCTGCTGTCGAAGATCCCACCGCCCGACCCGGTCCCCACGCCCGGCGCCCGCGTCTGGTCCGCGCCCGGGGAGGTCGCCCACCAGGCCGCCCTGCGCACCTCGATGCGCAGCCTGGGCCTGAGCGGCGGCCCCACCAACCACGTCACCCCCGGCATCGGCCCCACCCTCGCCACCGCCCAGGCGGTCGGCGGGGAAACGGTCGTGCTGCCCCTGGTCGCCCGCAACCGCGTCATCGGCATGCTCACCCTCGGCAAGCCCACCGACGAGCACTTCCGCCAGGAGATCCTCGAACTCGCCGAGGACCTCTCCCGCCGCGCGGCCCTGGCCCTGGACAACGCCCGCCTGTACTCCGAGCGCACCGCCATCAGCCAGTCCCTCCAGCGCAGCCTGCTGCCTCCCGAGCTGCCGCAGATCGACGGCGTCGAGGTGGAGGTCATCTACCGCGCGGCCGGCGAGGGCAACGAGGTCGGCGGCGACTTCTACGACCTGTTCCCCATCAGCGACGGCGCCTACGGCTTCGCCATCGGCGACGTCTGCGGCACCGGCCCCAACGCCGCCGCGGTCACCGGCCTTGCCCGGCACGCGCTGCGCCTGCTGGCCCGTGAGGGACTCAGCGGCCCGGCGGTCCTGGAGCGCCTCAACTCCGCGATCCTCGACGAGGGCGCCCGCAGCCGCTTCCTCACCCTCCTCTACGGCGAGCTGCGCCCGCAGGAGGACGGCAGCGCGGAACTCAAGGTGGTCTGCGCGGGCCACCCGCTGCCGCTGAGGCTGCGTCAGGACGGCACGGTCGAACCGGCGGCCGAACCCCAGCCGCTCCTCGGCGTCCTGGAGGACCTCGAGCTCTACGAGGAGACGGTCACCCTCGACCCGGGCGACGTCCTCCTCTGCGTCACGGACGGCGTCACCGAACGCCGCGAGGGCAACCGCATGCTGGGCGACGACGGCCTCGCCGACGTCCTCACGACCTGCACGGGCCTGACGGCCGGCGCGGTGGCGGCCCGCATCATGCGCGCCGTGGAACGTTTCGCTTCCGACGCCCCGTCCGACGACATGGCCATCCTGGCGATGCGCGTCCCGGAGCCGCACCAGGACTGAGTCCGGACATGAAAAAGGCCCCGCCCTTTCAAGGGCGGGGCCTTTTCGTCAGAGCCCCCAAACGGAATCGAACCGTTGACCTTCTCCTTACCATGGAGACGCTCTGCCGACTGAGCTATAGGGGCCTGCTGCCGCGTCGAGATTTCCCTCCGGGTTTCCCCCGCGGCAACGGAATAGATCATACCCCGAACAGACCTGTGCTCCTAACCGGGCTCAGAAGGCCGGCTGCAGCAGCCCACCCAGCGCATTGCACGCGGCCACCATGCGCCGCATGTCCCGTTTCGTGAGTGAGGCTTCGACCGGCAGCGCCAGCGTTTCCGCGGCAGCCCGTTCGGTCTCCGGCAACGACACGCGCCGCCGGAACTCCGGCATCCGGTGCACCGGCGTCTTCACCGGCACCCGGCATTCAACTCCCTTCGCACGTATGGCCCGTGCGAAGGCATCCCGGTCGGGCCGTCCATTGCCGGGCACCCGCACCACGTACTGCTGATAGGTGTGCCCCACTGCCCCCTCGGGCGTCCGCACACCCGTCAACTTCGCATCGAGATAGGCCGCCCGCACTCTTCGCTGAGCGACCTCCTGGTACGACGCCTCCTCAGCTTCTCTGTGCTCCAGCACCAGCAGGCCACGCCTCTCACCGAGCGCCAGCAACGGCTCGAGTTCGGCGGGGCGTCCGAACCGATGCACGACAACCACGGCCGCGGTCCTGGGCGTTACGGCCGCTTCCACTGCGGCCCGGTCGAGGCAGTACGTCACCGGATCTATGTCAGCGAAAACGGGCGACGCACCCGCGAGCCTCACGGCCTCCGCGACCTCCACATTGCCGAAGGCCGGCACGACGACCTCGTCCCCGACACCGACTCCGGTGGCCTCGAGCAGTGCAGCAGTACCCATGCTTCGGATCGTCAGGGCGCGACGTGAACGTCAAGTGACGCACAACAGAAAAGGGTTGGACCCAGAACCGAAGTTCCGGGTCCAACCCTTTGAATAATTGTCCGGCGGCGTCCTACTCTCCCACAGGGTCCCCCCTGCAGTACCATCGGCGCTGTAAGGC
>NZ_BAAAIZ010000090.1:127387-132721 GCF_039526425.1 Streptomyces thermospinosisporus | reverse complement strand
AAGCCGGCGAGCCCACCGTCAGGGCGGGCAGCGCCCCGGCCACCAACAGCCGACGCAGGCGGCCGGGCGGCAGTCGACCGGCGGGTACCACGGCCGCGGCCAGCCGGCGAGCCCCACCGTCAGGCCGGGCAGCGCCCAAGCTATGAACTGCTGGCGCGGGCGCCCCCCAAGGCAGTCGACCGGCAGGCGCCACGGTCATGGCCTGGGGGCCCCGGCTACGAACAGCCGACGCGAGCCCCTCGGGGGGCCTGGCCGGTGCGGCGCGGGTCGCCCCGGGGCAGGATCAGTCCGTGGTGGCGGTGGCGGGCTCGGGGGTCGTCGTTTCCGTCGGCTGGGCCTTCTTTGCCTTGCGCTTCAGGACCAGCATCGAGGTGACGCCGATGAGGACCGCCGCTACCAGGCCCAGCCAGGAGAAGCGCTTGAGCCAGGCTTCGGCGACGATGCCGACGTAGTAGATGACGGCCGTGGTGCCGCCCGCCCAGAGGATGCCGCCGAGGACGTTGGCGGTGAGGAACTTCCAGTACGGCATGCGCAGCACGCCCGCGAGCGGGCCGGCGAAGATGCGCAGCAGGGCGACGAAGCGGCCGAAGAAGACGGCCCACATGCCCCACTTCTGGAAGGAGCGCTCGGCGGTGGCGATGTGTCCCTCGCTGAAGTGGCGGGGGAACTTCTTGCCGAGCCAGGCGAGCAGCGGGCGTCCGCCCTTGCGGCCGATGGCGTATCCGATGGAGTCACCGATGATCGCGCCGGCGGTGGCGCAGGCGCCGAGGATCACCGGGTCGATGTCGCCGTGCTGGGAGGCGAGCAGGGCCGAGGAGACGAGGATGATCTCACCCGGCAGCGGGATGCCCAGGCTCTCCAGTCCGATGACCACTCCCACCAGCGCGTAGACGGCGACCGCGGGCACGGTCTCGAGCCATTCCTGGACGTGCAACGCCGATTTCCTTCCGATCCCCGAGCTGCGTTCTGTGTCTGCGGGCCGTGCGCCCGGTCACGGCGCGCGGTCCGTGCAGCCTACCGGTTCACAAGAGGGTGCCTGGCGCTCACGGGTTCCAGCTCCACTCGGCGACCTCGGGCATGTCGGTGCCGTGCTCACGGATCCACTCGTGGTGGCGCGTGCGGGCGTCGGCCATGCGCTGGCGCACGGCGGCGGCGCGGACGGCGAGGCCGGGCACCCGGTCGATGACGTCCATGACGAGCCGGTACCGGTCGAGGTCGTTGCGGACCACCATGTCGAAGGGCGTGGTGGTGGTGCCCGACTCCTTGTAGCCGCGCACGTGCAGGTTCTGGTGGCCGGTGCGGCGGTAGGCGAGGCGGTGGATCAGCCACGGGTAGCCGTGGTAGGCGAAGATCACCGGCTTGTCCGTGGTGAACAGGCCATCGTACTCGAAGTCGGGCATGCCGTGCGGGTGCTCCTCGCGGGGCATCAGCCGGGCGATGTCGACGACATTGACGACGCGGAACGCGAGCTGGGGCAGATGGCGGCGCAGCAGCTGGGCCGCGGCCAGCACCTCCTGCGTGGGGACGTCGCCGGCGCAGGCGAGGACGACGTCGGGCTCGCCGCCGTTCTCGGTGCCGGCCCAGTCCCAGACACCGGCGCCGCGGGCGCAGTGGGCGCGGGCGGCGTCCATCGTCAGCCAGTCGTAGCAGGGCTGCTTGCCGGCCACGATCACATTGACGTAGTCGCGGCTGCGCAGGACGTGGTCGGCGACGGAGAGGAGGGTGTTGGCGTCCGGGGGCAGGTAGACCCGGACGACCCCGGGGCTCTTGTTGAGCACATGGTCGACGAACCCGGGGTCCTGGTGGGAGAAGCCATTGTGGTCCTGGCGCCAGACGTGCGAGGTGAGCAGGTAGTTGAGGGAGGCGATCGGGGCGCGCCAGGTCAGTTCGCGCGAGGTGCGCAGCCATTTGATGTGCTGGTTGACCATCGAGTCGACGATGTGCACGAACGCCTCGTAGCAGGAGAACAGGCCGTGCCGTCCGGTGAGCAGATAGCCCTCGAGCCAGCCCTGGCACAGGTGCTCGGAGAGGATCTCCAGCACGCGGCCGTGCCGGTCGAGGTGCTCGTCGACGGGGAGGGTGCGCTCCTGCCAGGCCTTGCCGCTGGCGTCGAAGACGGCGTCGAGGCGGTTGGAGGCGGTCTCGTCGGGGCCGACGAGCCGGAAGTCCCGGCGGGTCTCGGTGTCCTTCATCACGCGGGCGAGCAGGTCGCCGAGGACGCGGGTGGGTTCGTGGAGGGTGGTGCCGGGTTTGTCCACGGGTACGGCGAACTCGTCGAGGTCCGGCAGCGGCAGTTCGCGCAGCAGCAGGCCGCCGTTGGCGTGCGGGGTGGCGCCGAGGCGGCGGTCGCCCTCGGGCACACAGGCGAGGACCTCGTCGACGGGCCGGCCGTCGGCGTCGAAGAGCTCGCCGGGGCGGTACGACTTCAGCCAGGCCTCGAGCTGCCGCAGATGCTCGGGGTTCTCGCGGACGCCGGGCAGCGGCACCTGGTGGGAGCGCCAGGTGTTCTCGACGGGCTTGCCGTCCACCTCGGCGGGGCCGGTCCAGCCCTTGGGTGTGCGCAGCACGATCACGGGCCAGCGGACCCGCTCGGTGACGCCGTCCTCCCGGGCGGCGCGCTGGGCCTGGGCGATGCGGTCGAGGGCGGTGTCCATGGCGGTGGCCATGGCCCGGTGGACGGTGGCCGGGTCGTCGCCGCTCACCGTGATCGGGTCGTGGCCGTAGCCGCGCAGCAGCTCTTCGAGCTCGGGCTCGGGGAGGCGGGCGAGGACGGTCGGGTTGGCGATCTTGTAGCCGTTGAGGTGCAGGATCGGCAGGACGGCACCGTCATGGACGGGGTCGAGGAACTTGTTGGAGTGCCAGGACCCGGCGAGCGGGCCGGTCTCGGCCTCGCCGTCGCCGATCACGCAGGCGACCAGCAGGCCGGGGTTGTCGAAGGCGGCTCCGTAGGCGTGGGCGAGGGAGTAGCCGAGCTCGCCGCCCTCGTGGATGGAGCCGGGGACCTCGGGGGCGACGTGGCTGGGCACGCCGCCGGGGAAGGAGAACTGCCGGAACAGCCGTGCCATGCCGGCCGCGTCCCGGCCGACGTCCGGGTAGATCTCGCCGTAGGTGCCCTCCAGCCAGGTGTTGGCCAGGATGGAGGGCCCGCCGTGGCCGGGACCCCAGATGCACAGCGCGTCCAGGTCGCGGGCCCGGATGACGCGGTTGAGGTGGGTGTACACCAGGTTCAGGCCCGGTGAGGTGCCCCAGTGGCCCAGCAGCCTCGGTTTGACGTGCTCGGGCCTGAGGGGTTCGGTCAGCAGGGGGTTGCCCAGCAGGTAGATCTGGCCCGCCGACAGGTAGTTGGCGGCGCGCCAGTGGGCGTCCAGGGTGCGCAGTTCCTCGTCGCTGGGTCCGGTGTGCTGGTCCTCGGGCATGGCTGACTCCGTGAGTGGTCGGCGGGTGCGCTCCGCGCCGGGCATCAGCAGGGGGTACCAGTCTGTGCCGGTGTGATGCCTCTCGCGTGCGTACGGCGGCATGTGGCGCAATGTGCGCGCCGCGCCCGGTGTCGGTGGGTTCCGGAGTCTCAGTGGAACGGGATCACCACGACCGGGGCCGTGGCGTGGTGCAGCACGGCGTGGGTGACGGAGCCGATGCGGGTCCCGATGGCGTGCCGGCGCATCCGGCGTCCGACGATCAGCAGCGAGGACCGGGCGGAGGCCTCGACCAGGCGGACGGAGGGGGTGCCGCCGAAGGACTCCTCGGTCACCTCGACGCCCGGGAACTTCTCCCGCCAGGGGCGCACCAGGCCGGCCAGCAGCGCGGCCTGCGCTGCGGCGATCTCGTGGTAGCGCTCGGGGTCGGCCGGCACGCCGTAGACGTAGTACGGCGGCAGGTTCCAGCCGTGCACGATCCGCAGGCTCGCCTCCCGCCGCTCCGCTTCCGCGAACGCGAAGGCGAGCAGCTCGTCGGAGGGGTCGTCGACGTCGAGGCCGAGCAGCACCGGGAGGCAGGGGGTTGCGGCGGAGGGGATCCCGGCCGGGTCCGGCTGGTGCTCGTCGGCGGCCTGCTCCCCGGCCCGCACCAGGACGACCGGCCGCCGGACGTGCGCCACGACGACCAGCCCCACGGAGCCGACCAGGAACCCGCCGACGCCGCCCATGCCGCGGGAGCCGAGCACGAGCAGCTCGGCCTCGTCCGAGGCGCGGATCAGCACGTCGTAGGGCGAGCCGATGCGGTGCTCGGTCTCGATCTCGGCGCCGGGGTGGCGCAGCCGCAGCCCCTCGGCGGTCTCCCGCAGCATCCGGGGCCAGGTTCCGACCGAGTCCTCCGATGCGGTGACGGATTCGCTCCAGGACGGCTCCGTCTCCCCGCCGAGCAGCGGGGCGACGACCGTCGGGTGGACGTGCAGCAACCGGAGCGGTGCGGCACGCAGCGCCGCTTCGCGGGCCGCCCATTCGGCCGCGGCCCTGCTCTCGGGCGAGCCGTCCAGGCCGGCGATGAGGGGGCGGGACATGGTGACCTCCTGGGGTCGGAGCGGTCACCTTCAGCCTGGTGCGCCCCGCCTCCCGCGCACAGGGGCCGCGGGGCCCGTCCCGGCGCCGAAGGACCCTGCCCGGGGCGGCCGGGTCAGGGCCGTGTGCCGGGCCCGCAGGGCCGTTCGGCCCCTCCTGGTGCGGCCGGCCGCGCGGGAGGCTGGACGGTGCAAACGGCAGACCGCTCACCCGCAACGCCTCAGCTCAGGGAGGCCCGCCATGTTCGCTCCCCCGTCCCCCAGCGCGATTCGCGCACTGCCCGCCCAGCACCGGGCACGTCTGATGGAGTTCGCCCGCGAGGTGTCCTTCCCGCAAGGCGTCCGGCTGTTCGAGGAAGGCGGACGCGCCGACCGGTTCTGGGTCGTCCGGACCGGCACCGTCGCCCTCGACATGCGGGTGCCCGGCCGCCGCCCCGCGGTGATCGAACGCCTCGGGCACAACGAACTCGTCGGCTGGTCCTGGCTGTTCGAGCCGCACATCTGGCATCTGGGCGCCGAGGCGGAGACGCTGGTGCGCGCCTACGAGTTCGACGCCGCGCCCGTCAACGCCCTGCGCCACGCCGACCCGGTCTTCGGCCAGGCCGTGGCCGAATGGGTCGGCAACGTCGTCGCCCACCGCCTCCACGCCGCCCGCGTCCGCCTCCTCGACCTCTACGCCCCGTACGGGGCGGGCAGCACGGTCTGACTCACTTCGCCGAGCGAGCCGCCGGGATCGGCGGCAGCGCCCGGCCACGGCTGCCGCCCCGCCCGGCACCGCGCGGAAACGCGCAGGCCACGGGGGCGAGGGTGCCCTACCGGGCTGCCTCAGTCCTCGGCGGGCT
>NZ_BAAAIZ010000090.1:0-127316 GCF_039526425.1 Streptomyces thermospinosisporus | reverse complement strand
CCTGTGCGCCGGTGCTGCGCCCTTGCCGCTGTGCCGTGCACCGCCGACCGTTGTCGCGTCGGGCGAGGCTGCGCTGATGGGGGGCATTGGGTGCGAGGCAGGTGGGACGACGCGCTGGGTCGGTTGTCACTGCACCTGGCGGTGGTGCTGCACCGGTCGGTGACGAGCAAGGAGGCGACGCGGCGCCTGCTGCGGCAGCGCAATGAGGCGCTGCGGCGGGCGCACGGGCGGGGCGTGCCGGTGGAGGAGCTTGCTGCGCGGCTGGGCCTGACGCCGTCCTGGGTGCGGTCCGTAGTCCGGAACCCGAGGCGTGCCGCCGTCGAGGAGGCCGCTTGAGCGCGGCGACAGGCCGCACGCCGGCTCCGCGCGGAAGCGAGATCACGACGGCTCCCGGACCGCTGCTGCAGCGGCCGGGGAGCGCCGATGCGCCGGAAGACTCTCAGTCAGCCGTTGGGCCGCAAGGTCCAGGTGACGGTCATTTCGCCGGTGACGGCGCCGTCCTCGCGGCGGATCTCGATGGTGACGGGGAACTCGGGGCGGCGACCCTGGTCGAGTTCCGCGACGACCTCGGGGGCCGGGCGGCCGAGGGTGGCGGTGGCGGTGACGGGGCCCATGGCGAGCTTCTTGTAGGAGATCTCGGCGCTGACCGCCAGCGGCACGGCGCGCGAGAGCTGGTCGCCGAACGCGGCGAGCACGATGGCACCGCTCGCCGACTCGCCGAGGGTGAACATCGCGCCGGCGTGCGGCCCGCCCACGTGGTTGTGGTAGTCGGGCTGGTCCGGCAGCGACACCACGGCCCGCTCCGGGGTGGTCTCCAGGAACTGGAGATTCAGGGTCCGGGCCATGGGCACCGTGGCGGCGAGCATCTCGCCGATGGACATCTGGTCTGCGCTCATGACCGAAGGTTACCCACGAGTAGCTCGGTCTGACCAGGGCGGGACGGGTGGACGCACGGTGCAGGACCCGCGCGGTGACCGGGGCGGGACGGTCTTGCTACGTCCCTGTCAAAGGGTGGTGACCCAATCGTGTCCCCGGCCGGGCTAGGGTTGCTGCCCATGTGGCCAGGACAGCAGCCGCCCGGGGGCGAGCAGAACCCGCAGAACAACCCGTACCAGCAGCCGGGGTATCAGCAGCCGAATCCGTATCAGCAGCCCGGATATCAGCAGCCGAACCCGTACTCCGGCCAGCAGCCGCAGTGGGGCGCTGCAGGTCAGCCGGGGGCGCCGCAGCCGCCGCAGGGCGGGGACGGCAACCGGACCAAGCTGGTGGCGATCATCGCGGCGGCCGCCGTGGTCGTGACCGCGGGTGTGACCGGTTTCCTGGTGCTCGGCGGTGACAAGGACGACACGGCGACCAAGAAGGACGGGAAGCCGTCCGCCACCGCGTCCAAGGACTCCTCGGCCGAGCCGAGCACTTCCCCCTCCGACGACAACCCGCGGGGCGGTGAGGAGGAGAAGGCGACCATCCCGGGCTGGAAGGTCGTCGTGAACACCCGCTTCGGCACCAAGTTCGACGTGCCCGCCGACTGGGAGATCGAGAACCCCGGCACCAGCGTGGGCTTCGAGTGGAAGGGCGAGGACGGCGAGTGGGAACGCACCACCGTCACCGCCCCCGCCTACCTGAAGTCCAAGTGGTGCACCTCCGACGAGGACAAGGACGGCCGTACGGAGGACACCGCCCTCGTCACCGCCGGCACCCGCGGTGAGAACGGCGCCAAGGACACCGAGCAGGCGGCCGAGACCCGCGTCCCGTGGTGGATCTACGGCGGTTACACCGAGCCCGACAAGAAGAGCGTCAAGTTCAGCAAGCCCAAGCCGTATACCACCAAGTCGGGCATCAAGGGCCACGTCGCGACCGCCCATTCGGAGGGCACTCCGCAGAAGGGCAAGTGCGACAGCGAGGGCAAGGCGATCACCTTCGCCTTCAAGAACGGCGCCGGGGATTTCGTCACCTGGAACCTGTACGGGGCCAAGGGCGTGAAGGACGAGATCCCGGAGGCGACCGTGCAGAAGATTCTCAGCACGGTGCGGCTGACCGAGGAGCCCCCGACCGACGAATGACCGTCGGGTGACCGACCAGTGCGGCGGGGCCTGCGTGACGGGGCCGCCGCACCGCTCGGTGGCCGGACGTTGCGGAGTCCGGTTTGGCAAGTCGGCGGGGCTCCGGCGATAGTCACGGGGTGCCGACCGCCAAGCCCCTCAGCCGCCCGACCTGGGCGGGCCGCAACTACACCCTGCTGACCGCCTCCGCCGTGGTCACGAGCCTCGGCAGCAGCGGTGCGCTGATCGCCGCCGCGTTCGCCGTGCTGGAGGCGGGCGGCGACGGCGGCGACGTCGGTCTGGTGGCCGCCGCGCGCACCGTGCCGCTGGTGCTGTTCCTGCTGATCGGCGGGGCGGTGGCGGACCGGCTGCCCCGGCACCGGGTGATGGTCGCGGCCAACGCGCTGAACTGCGGCTCGCAGGCCGTTTTCGCCGCCCTGGTGCTGGCGGGCGAGCCGCGGCTGTGGCACATGATGCTGCTCAGTGCCCTCGGCGGCACCGGCCAGGCGTTCTTCGGGCCGGCCGCCGAGGGCATGCTGCTGTCCTCGGTGCAGGGCGAGCAGGCGGGCCGGGCGTTCGCCGTGTTCCGCATGGCGATGCAGGGGGCGTCGCTCGGCGGTGCCGCCCTCGGCGGCGCCCTGGTCGCCGCGATCGGACCGGGCTGGGTGCTGGCGGCGGACGCGGCCGCCTTCGCTCTGGCCGCCGCACTGCGCGCCCTCCTCGACGTCCGGCACATCCCGCCGCGCGCCCCGGGCGGCGGGCTGCTGGCCGATCTCCGGGAGGGCTGGCGGGAGTTCACCGGCAGGCCCTGGCTGTGGAGCATCGTCCTGCAGTTCTCCCTCGCCAACGCGGTGGTCGGCGCCGCCGAGGCGGTCTACGGCCCGCTGGTCGCCCGGGACCATCTGGGCGGCGCCGGCCCCTGGGGGCTCGCGCTGGCGTTCTTCGGCGCGGGCACCGTTCTGGGGGCGCTGCTGATGACCCGCTGGAAGCCCCGCCGTCTGCTGCGCACCGGCACCCTGTGCGTTTTCCCGCTCGCCCTGCCGTCCGCGGCGCTCGCCGTGCCGGCGCCGGCCGCGGTGCTGTGCGCGGTGATGTTCGCGACCGGGGTCAGCCTGGAGGTGTTCGGCGTCTCCTGGATGACCGCGCTGCACCAGGAGATCCCCGAGGAGAAGCTGTCCCGCGTCTCGGCCTACGACTGGTTCGGCTCGGTCGCCCTCGTGCCGCTGGCGACCGCCCTGGCCGGCCCGGCCGAGACGGCGTTCGGGCGCCCGCAGGCCCTGTGGGGCTGTGCCGCGCTGATCGTGCTGGCCACGGCCGCGGTGCTGTGCGTGCCCGAGGTGCGCGGGCTGCGCCGCCGCACCGTGCATGTGACGGGCACACCGGCGGAGCAGGCCGGCGGCTCAGCCGATGCCGAACGCCCCGTCGGGGGGCTCGGGTGAGGGCACGGCGTCCTCGTCCCGCACCGGCCGGGCACCCCGCATGAAGGCGCCGAGCGCGGCGCCGTGCTCGACCCGCGCCGGGAAGGCGTCGGCGGCGGTGAGCCGGCTGAGCGCGGCGATGTCCAGCGGCCGGTGCGAGGCGGCCAGCACCGCGTTGCCGAACCGCCGCCCGCGCAGCATCCCCGGCTCGGCGATCAGCACCAGCTCCCCGAACCGGGTGGCGAGGGTGGCGAGCTGGGAGCGCAGGAAGCCGAAGGGCGCCGCGTCCGGCAGGTTGGCCAGATAGACGCCGTCGTCCCGCAGCACCCGCGCCACCTCGCGCACATGGCCGACGGAGGTGAGGTGCGCGGGCACGCGCGAGCCGCCGAAGACGTCCCCGACCACGACGTCCGCGCTGTCGTCCGGTGCGCCCTGAAGCCAGGCCCGCGCGTCCGCCGCGTGCAGCGCGATCGGGGCGCCCTCGGGCAGCGGCAGATGCTCGGCCACCAGCCGCAGCAGCGCACCGTCGGCGTCGACGACGTCCTGCCGCGAGCCGGGCCGGGTCACCGCCACGTACCGGGGCAGGGTGAGCGCCCCGCCGCCGAGGTGCACCACGTCCAGGGCCCGCCCGGGCTCGTCGGCGACGTCCAGCAGATGCCCGAGCCGCCGCGCGTACTCGAACTCCAGATGGGCGGGATCGTCCAGATCGACGTAGGACTGCGGCGCCCCGTCCACGGTCAGCAACCAGGCCCGCTCCCGGTCGACGTCGGGCATGAGCTTGGCGGTGCCGTGGTCGGTGACCCTCGTGACAGGTACGGCTTCGTTCACCCGCCAATTGTGCCGGGCCCCCGCCGCCCACGGGAGCGCGGGGAACCGCACGACCGGCCACCGGCCGGCCCGCGGTCCCCCGCGCACGCCCTGGTATGAGGAACTCCCCTCACATCAGGGCGCTTTTCACAGAACGGTGCTCACCGTCCCGGCGCCGACGGTCCGCCCGCCCTCACGGATGGCGAACCCGAGCCCGGGCTCCAGCGGGACGTCCCGCCCCAGCCCGACGGTCATGGTCACCGTCTCCCCCGGCCTGGCGACACCCGCCTCACCGAGGTCGATGTCCCCGACCACGTCCGCGGTGCGGATGTAGAACTGCGGCCGGTACCCGGTGGAGACGGGCGTGGTGCGGCCGCCCTCGCGGGCGGACAGCACATACACCTGGGCGGTGAACCGGCGGCGCGGCTCGACGCTGCCCGGCGCGGCCACCACGTGCCCGCGCCGCACAGCGTCCCTCGGCACACCCCGCAGCAGCAGCGCCACATTGTCCCCGGCCTGCGCCTCCTGCATCGGCTTGCCGAAGGTCTCCAGTCCGGTGACGACCGTCTCCAGGGACGCGCCCAGCACCTCGACCCGCTCGCCGAGCCGCACGGTCCCGCGCTCCACCGCACCGGTGACCACGGTGCCGCGCCCGGTGATGGTGAGCACGTTCTCGACGGACAGCAGGAACGGCGCGTCCAGATACCGCTCCGGCATGGGCACATAGGTGTCCACCGCA
Organism: Streptomyces thermospinosisporus; assembly: GCF_039526425.1. NCBI lineage: Bacteria > Bacillati > Actinomycetota > Actinomycetes > Kitasatosporales > Streptomycetaceae > Streptomyces > Streptomyces thermospinosisporus. The sequence continues at coordinate 122,313 of NZ_BAAAIZ010000090.1, read as the reverse complement.
TCGAGCAGCGCGTCGATCGAGGCCGTCCACCGCGGGTCGCCCTCCAGCGCCTTCAGCCCCGACACCCGTACCACGGGCACCGAGTCACCGCCGTAGCCGTGCGCGCTGAGCAGGTCGCGGACCTCGAGCTCTACCAGGTCGATCAGCTCCTCGTCCCCCGCGTCGGCCTTGTTGAGGGCGACGACGATGTGGTCGACGCCCACCTGCCGGGCGAGCAGGACGTGTTCGGCGGTCTGCGGCATGATCCCGTCGAGCGCGGAGACGACGAGGATCGCCCCGTCGAGCTGCGCCGCGCCGGTGACCATGTTCTTGACGTAGTCGGCGTGGCCGGGCATGTCGACGTGCGCGTAGTGCCGGGTGTCGGTCTCGTACTCGACGTGGGCGATGTTGATGGTGATGCCGCGGGCGGCCTCCTCCGGTGCCCGGTCGATGCGGTCGAACGGCACGAACGTGCCGGCGCCCCGCTCGGCGAGCACCTTGGTGATGGCGGCGGTCAGGGTCGTCTTGCCGTGGTCGACATGGCCCATCGTGCCGATGTTCAGATGCGGTTTGGTGCGGACGTACGCCGTCTTGGACATGGCGGTACCTCGAAGCCTGGTGAACCTGGTGAAAGGGAAACGGGACCCCGGTCACTCGCCGACCCTCCCCGTGCGGGGTCCGCCGGAACGATCCGGGGAGGGTCAGCCTCGGGCGCCGTCGACGGCGGTGCGGAAGCAGCGAACGGCAGCCTTCAGGGCATCCGCGGCGGCGGATGCGGCGAGGTGGAAGGCGTACCGGAACATGACGACGATCATCGCCGACGCGTCACGTTCCGTCGAACGATTTATGGGCGCCCGGTTGGTGGCTGAGGGCTGACGACTGGTCGGTCCCCGATGTTCTTGAGCGCCTCCCGCACCGACAGCGGCGCGAGCCGGTCACGGTGCCCGTCGACGAAGGCGCGCACCGCGTCCGGGTCGGTCTTGGCGTACTCGCGCAGGCACCAGCCGACGGCCTTGCGGATGAAGAAGTCGGGGTGCCCGGCCTGGCGCAGGCAGTAGCCGAAGAGCCGGCCGGTGTCGGTGCGCTCCTTGTAGCGCAGCTGGTGGAGCAGGGCGGTGCGGGCGAGCCACAGGTCGTCGTCGCCGGCCCACTCGTCCATGACGTCCTTGAGCTTCGGTTCGGCGGCGACCAGCGGGCCGACGACATGGGCGGCGAGCAGGTCGACGGTGTCCCACCAGGGGTCGGTGGTGATCAGATGCCGGACGACGGGCAGGAAGCCGGAGGAGCAGTGGCGCACCTGGCGGCGCAGCCAGTCCACCGCGAAGTACCGGTACTCCCGCTCGGGCAGCTCCCAGCAGCGCAGGGCGATCGCGGTGCAGTCGGTCTCGTCGGGGCGGGGCAGCCCTCGCACCACGGTCCGGTCCAGGGCGCGGCGGACCGGCGAGCTCAGCCCCAGGAAGGGCGAGACGTCCCTCATGTAGGCCCGCATCGCCGCCGCCCGCTCCGGGTCCGCGGCGGGCAGGTAGGCGGCGGTGAGCCGCTCCAGCACGGTGTCCGCGAGCGGGCTGGCCGGAATGCGCGGCGCGCGCTTCCCTGTGACACCCATGAGACGCAGACTACGGCGATCACAGACATATGTCGGTTAGTGTCACCGGATGCTCGATGCCACCACCCGCTCTGGCGGCACCGCCACGGCCTCTCCCCGGGCCACGGCGACGACGGCGACCACAGCGACGGAGCTCGCCGTCCCCGAGGGCGCGCTCGCCACGATTCCTCCGGCGCCCTTCGCGGTGCGCTGCGCCAGAGCCCTGCTCTCGCCCTGGTCGCGGCTGACCCTGCTGGTCGTGCTGCTGGCCTCCGCCGCGGCGGCGGTGCTGGTCTTCGAGCCGCAGAGACTGCTGACGAACGGCTGGCCGCCGCACCTGTCCGGAGCGGCGGCCGTGGTGGCCTACGCGGTGGCGTACGGTGCCTGCACGGTGGCGTTCGTGCCGCGCCCGCTGCTGAACCTGGCGGCCGGCGCGCTGTTCGGCACACAGCTGGGTCTGGGGTCCGCGCTGGCGGGCACGGTGCTCGGGGCAGGGCTCGCGTTCTGTCTGGGGCGGGCGCTCGGCCAGGACGCGCTGCGCCCGCTGCTGCGCGGGCGGCTGCTGAAGGCGGCGGACCATCAGCTCAGCCGGCACGGCTTCCGTTCGATGCTGGCCACCCGGCTGTTCCCGGGCGTGCCCTTCGCGGCGGCCAACTACTGTGCCTCGGTCTCCCGGATGGGTCTGACGCCCTTTCTGCTGGCGACGGCGCTCGGTTCGATCCCGAACACCGCCGCCTATGTCGTCGCCGGCGCCCGCGCCTCGGCGCCGACCTCGCCCGCCTTTCTGATCGCACTGGCCTGCATCGCCGTGCCGGCGCTCGCCGGTGCCGTGGTGGCCTGGCGCAAGCGGCACCGGCTGCGCGGGCACTGAGAGCCCGCGTCGCCCGGGCCTCCGGGGCCGAGGTGCGGACCGGGCGCCGATCTGTCGACCCGGGCTGATCTGCGGCCCGGGCCTTCCCCTCAGACCGCCTCGAGGATCATCGCGTTGGCGAGTCCGCCGGCCTCGCACATGGTCTGCAGGCCGTAGCGGGCGCCGCGTTCGCGCATCGCGTGGACCAGGGTGGTGGTGAGCCGGGTGCCGCTGGCGCCCAGCGGATGGCCGAGCGCGATCGCGCCGCCGTGCACATTGACCTTGGCGAGATCGGCGCCGGTCTCCTGCTGCCAGGCCAGGACGACGCTGGCGAACGCCTCGTTGACCTCGAACAGGTCGATGTCGTCGATGGTCAGGCCGGCGCGGCGCAGGACCTTCTCGGTGGCCGGGACGACGCCGGTGAGCATCAGCAGCGGGTCGGAGCCGGTGACGGCGAAGCTGTGCAGCCGGGCCAGGGGGCGCAGGCCGAGGCGGGCGGCCGTCTCGCTGGAGGTGATGAGCACGGCGGAGGCGCCGTCGTTGACGGGGCTGGCGTTGCCCGCGGTGATGTTCCACTCGATCTGCGGGAAGCGCTCGGCGAACGCCGGGTCGTGGTAGGCGGGCCTGAGACCGGCCAGCACCTCCGGGCCGGTGTCCGGCCGGACGCACTCGTCCCGGGTCAGGCCCTCGAACGGTGCGACCTCGGCGTCGAACAGGCCGGCGTCCCAGGCCGCCGTCGCCTTGCGGTGCGAGGAGACGGCGAAGGCGTCCATCCGTTCGCGGGTGAGGGACCACTTGGCGGCGATCAGCTCGGCGCTGATGCCCTGCGGGACCAGGCCCTCGGGGTAGCGCTCGGCGACACCGGGCCCGAAGGGGTCGGCCCCGGGCGGCACGTTGGACCACATCGGGACCCGGCTCATCGACTCCACGCCGCAGGCGACGACCAGGTCGTACGCCCCCGACATGACGCCCTGGGCGGCGAAGTGCACGGCCTGCTGGGAGGAGCCGCACTGGCGGTCCACGGTGGTGGCCGGCACCGACTCCGGGAAGCCGGCCGACAGTACGGCGTAGCGGGTGGTGTTCATGGCCTGCTCGCCGACCTGGTCGACGGTGCCGCCGATCACGTCGTCGATCAGTCCGGGGTCGGTCCCGGACCTCTCGACGAGGGTCCGCAGGGTGTGGGCGAGGAGTTCGACGGGGTGGACGTGGGCGAGGGCGCCGTTGGGCTTGCCCTTGCCGATCGGGGTGCGTACGGCTTCGACGACGACTGCGTCACGCATGTGCGGGCCTCCTTGGCCGTCCGGGCGGTGACCGGGGCACCGGCCGTTCCTGCCGGCCGGTGCGGTGACCGTGACGATCCGGCGATATACCGATCTGCCGATCCGGCGGTCACCTGCCGGTCCGGCGTTTCTGCGATTACCAGTGAGTAGGAAATCTGGATCCACCATAACCGTGTGGGTTGGAAAATCCAACCCTCACCTAGACTTGCTGCCATGGCCGCCTCCAAGGAACCGCGCCCCTGTTCGATCGCCGACACGCTCGCCCTGGTCGGCGAGAAGTACTCCCTGCTCGTGCTGCGCGAGGTGTGCCTCGGCAACGGCCGGTTCGACCAGCTCGCCCGCAACATCGGCGCGCCGCGCGACATCCTGGCCACCCGGCTGAAGCGGCTGGTGGAGGCCGGGATCCTGACCAAGCGGCTGTACAGCGAGCGCCCGCAGCGCTTCGAGTACCGGCCCACCGCGGCGGGCCTTGAGCTGGAGCCCGTGCTGATGACGCTGATGGACTGGGGCAACCGCCATCTGCGGCCGGACGGCGACCGGCCCATGGTGCTGGAGCACAGCTGCGGCGAGGATCTGGTCCCCGTCGTCACCTGCCGCGCCTGCGGCGAGCCGGTGCGCCACGAGGACCTGACGCCCCGTCCGCAGGCACCCGGGTGGACGGTGAGCGGCCCGACGGCCGCCTGAACCGCGGGCTGCGGCCCGGACTCACCCGTCCACTCCCCCGACACCCGCCGGACGACGCAGCCTGGCTCGCCGTACCGGGGTTGTTCACCTCGGGACGCTACGCTGCCCCCGGCACGCCCGATCATCAGTCACCGCGCAAGCGGCAGCCCGGTGTGCCCGTCGCCCGTTCCACGACCGGCACTTGGACTCCGCTACCTCATGTCTTGGTTTGAATCCCTCATCCTCGGACTCGTCCAGGGGCTGACCGAGTTCCTCCCCATCTCCTCCAGCGCGCATCTGCGGCTGACCGCCGCCTTCTCGGGCTGGGAGGACCCCGGCGCCGCCTTCACCGCCATCACCCAGATCGGCACGGAGACGGCGGTGCTGATCTACTTCCGCAAGGACATCGGGCGCATCCTGACGGCCTGGACACGGTCGCTGACGGACAAACAGATGCGCCGGGACAACGACGCCCGGATGGGCTGGCTGGTCATCGTCGGCTCCATCCCCATCGGCGTGCTCGGGGTGACGCTCAAGGACCAGATCGAGGGCCCGTTCCGCGATCTGCGGCTCACCGCGGCCATGCTGATCGGCATGGGCATCGTCCTCGGCATCGCCGACCGGCTGGCGGCGCGGGACGAGAGCGGGGGCCGGCACCGAGCGGCCAAGCAGCGCAAGGAGCTGACCGAACTGACCGTCAGGGACGGTCTGATCTACGGCGTCTGCCAGGCCATGGCGCTCGTCCCGGGTGTCTCCCGCTCGGGCGCCACCGTCAGCGGCGGCCTGTTCATGGGCTACCGGCGCGAGGCCGCGGCCCGCTACTCGTTCCTGCTGGCGATCCCGGCGGTGCTCGCCTCCGGCCTGTTCGAACTGAAGGACGCCGCCGAGGGCGGCCATGTCTCCTGGGGCCCGACCGTGTTCGCCACGGTGATCGCCTTCGGCTCGGGGTACCTGGTGATCGCCTGGTTCATGAAATTCATCTCTACGAAGAGCTTCATGCCGTTCGTCTGGTACCGCATCGCGCTGGGGGTGGTACTGATTGCGCTGGTCAGCGCAGGTTTCCTGTCCCCGGATGCGGGCGACCCAGCCCACTGAACCGGCGATTCGATCACCATTCCCCACTAGACGCACCTGGAGATTCCTAGAGAAAACTGGAGACGATTCGAGACGAATCGAGATACCCAGCAAAGATCATCTCCCACTCGTCTCCCACCTCTCTCCCACCCGCACGACGAGGCCCCCGCAAGCCGAAGCTCGCGGGGGCCTCCGCTGCAAGGCAGCGACCAGGACGGGAGACTCCACCTGGGGGTGAGCCGTCCCCCGCCCTGGCTCTTCCAGTCCTAACCCTTGCAGGTTGCAACTGTCACTCGAATGCCTGTCACTCCTTTGAGTGATTCAGCCAGCAAACGATCAAATTCAGCAGCGTGCATAGACGAGCAGCAGCACAAGGCCCCGCCCATCCGCCACGGGGGAAGCAGACGAGCGGGGCCAGCCCCAAGACGGGCGGCTACACGGCCACCAGACGCCGCGGCAGCAACCCGCGCGCCGCCTCCTCCAACTCGGCGTCGTCCAGCGTCATACGCCCCGCCACCACCCGACTGTGCCCGTAATACGGGCCATCCAGATCGACCGCGCGGGCCATGTCCACCGACCACGACACCGCCGGCACATCCAGCGTGCCCGGCTTACGCACCGTGCGGGACCCCGAGCCCACGCAGGCGAGCCAGCAGCCGCACCGCTGCTCGTGCGTCCCCTTCCACTCCCCCACGAACCCGTGCCTGCCGGCCAGAGCAAACAGGTCGCCCGGCTCGTGAACATTCCCCTCCACGGGGATCACCCCGAGCACCGCGGTCAGCCCACCGTCCGTCGTCGTGTACGCGAGGACGCACTGCGACAAGGTCTCCCAGTCATGCACCAGCGGGAAGATCGTGACCCTGCCCTGCCCCGCAACATCCCTACCCATGACGTCCCCTTCACTCCACTATGTCGGCCCCCGCTACTGTACGAGCGGGGGCCGATCCACTTCAGGCAGACACCCAACTAGCCGTGGTCACCACACGGCAGCGGATCGCCGGGCTTACCGTCGCTGTCGTCACCACCGCAACTCACACGGTCCGCCTCCCACAGCTCCGCGTCGACCCGCAGCCCCACATGCTCGATGGCGCGGCGCGTGCGCTCCAGCACCACCGAGGCGGGCTCGTAAACGCGGCCCGGCACATCGTGCGGGTAGTGGTGCACCTTCGCCCAGCCGTGCGCCTGGAAGAAGGCGTCGTAGGCGAGGGTGTACTCGAGGAACGCGTGCCAGCCCAGGTCGACCAGCGGCGCCGGGCTCAGCGTGCCGGAGCCCGGCGCCCGCTGCGCGCACGCGGCCAGGTAGGCGAGCGTCTGGTCGGCGATACGGTCGGCGAGCTGCGCGTGAACCGGGTGGGCGGCGGCGATCCGTGCGGACAGGCGGGCGAAGAACTCCCGGTCCACGAGCTGCCGGCCAGCGGCAAGCTCGGTTAAGACGGTCATGGGTGCTCCTTCGGATTGGGGATGGTGTCGGCACTTGCAGCCCGCCCACCGTGGGGCGGGGGCTCAAGGTGATCACCGGAGCCGACCGGCCGCGGCGACCGGCGGCGCGTCTCCCGCCACACACGGCCGAGCCGCTGACCGACCCGGCAGCGTGACTCGTCCTGGCGGCACACCCGGCATCCGGCCGCGTGCACGGACCACGCGCGGAAGGCTTGCTGCTCGGGGGTGCCCATCAGCGTCGCCCCTCGAGCGCGAGATCCCACAGCGCGCGCCGGTCCAGGCACGCCTCCTCATTGCGGGTGCAGCGCTCGCAGCCGCGCTTGTGCAGCCGGTACACGCGGCGCGCCTCCTTGCGCACGCAGTCCGCGCAACCGCGGGGGAAGATGGTGACGCCGTCCGGGCCGGGCCGCTCACCCAGGTCCCGGGCGGACTCCCCGGTGAGGGGTATCGCGCACCACACGCAGGCGGCGCCGCGGAGCTGCTCGCCGGCAAGGGTCCGCGTGTTCGGCAGGGGCAGCATCGGTAGCGCGCTCGCCGCGCGCTCCGCACGGGTCGACGGCGACCCATCCACAGTCACAGTGATCCGTCTCACACCGCTACGGTAGGCCGGTGCAGCACAAGGCAGGGGTACAGCCTGTACCCCCTCCCGAAGGGGTACAAAAGTACCCGTTAAGTGATCACACGGGTACGCCCAGATCCCGCGCGAGCCCGGCCGCATCCTCCCGCACCATCCGCGGCCCCGACCGCGCCAGCTCGGGCAGCACACTACGGGTATGGAGGTTGTACTGGATCGTCTCCGGCGACTCCTCGAACGCCTTCCTCAGCAGCGCCACGGCCGCGACCCCCTCACCGAGCATGCCATGCGCCCGCGCCGTCTCGATCAGGTGGTACGAGCGGCGGGTCGCAGACGGGATCGACCCCAGATCCAGCGAAGCCGCCACCTCAAGCGCCTTCCCCGGCTGCACCAAATCGTTGTGCATCGTGATCGCGTACCCGTCCACGATGCCCCGCCCGAAGATCAGCCACGGGTGCGTGTACTCCCCCAACTCCCGAGCCGCCGCATCAGCCTTGTCCCAGCACCGCCACGCATCACCGGCCTGCCCCGTCTTCGCGTAGGAGAGAGCAGCCGCCAGGTACAGCAGCCCGCGGCGGGCGATGTGGTCCGGGTCGTCCCGGCGCGGCAGGAGCGCAGCCGCCTGCTCCGCCAGGTCGACGCGCGCCTCCGCCGCCTCCCCGGCGTCGCGGTAGACGTGGTTCATGTACCAGGCCGCGGCAGCGATCGCGCGGGGACTGTCGGCGTCCTGAGCCGCAGTCATAGCCCGGTCCCCGGTGAGGTACACCAGGTCCGGCGCGGGCTGGAAGCTGAGGAACAGCTGGGCGAGGTGATAGGTCTGCGCGAGAGCGACCCGCGCCCGCCGGCGATCCGAGCCCTCGAGGAGACGGGCGGAATGCTGGGTGTCGTCGAGCAGCGCGGGCAGAAGCGCGGCGATGGCCGTGCGGTGATCGCCTGCGGAGTGCCACAACTTCCACGCCCGACGGACGCGGGCCGCAAGCACGGCAGCGGGCTCGGGCTCGCGGTCGGCGGCCCGCAGCTGATAGGTGGTGAGGACGCGGCGGATGCGCGGCAGGCCGGCGTGCTCGGCCTTGGTGTAGGACGCGGCGGTGATGCGGTCGTCACCGGTGAGTTCGGTGATGTCCTCAACGCCGAGAGTCTGGGCGAGGCGCAGGAGTTTGGGCAGGCTGGGCATCTTGAAGCGGTCGTTCTCGATTCCTTTGACCCATTCGACGGAGTGGCCCATCACGTCGGCGACGTAGGCGCGGGTCTTACCCGCGCGTTCGCGGGCGCGCTTGACGCGCTGACCGAACGTCGGGCCCGCGTCGGGGGTAGCATCAGAAGGCATAGGTCTCGCCCCTTCTCTGTGCAGCTCGTCACTCACAGAGTAGGGGCGGGACCGTTTCTGTGTGCGCCGGTTGAAGCGGGTGAGCTCTAGGCTTGGGCGCATGTCCCCCGATGCCGTGACCCCTGGTCGAGTGCGCTCCGCCGCCGAGCTGAACGCGCGGATCCGCGCGCTGTGGTCGCATCCCCAGGTGCCGCTCACCGCGGAGCAGCGGGAGGAGTACGCGCGGCTGTGCGAGGAGCTGCGGGCCGTCGAGCGCGGGGACGTCGCCGAGGCGGCATGAGAAGACCCCGCCCACGAGGGGCGGGGTGGCTTGGTCGTGGGGAACCCATCCCCCCCCCACCTTCAGGCGCGGCCCATCACCGGCCGACGGCCTGCCATACCGTAAGTCCGATCGCTGTCACCGACGCCAGCGCAGCCACCGACTGCAACGGCCACTGCCGGCCCTTCAACGCGGCAACCTCCGCCTTCAGCGGCTTCACCTCATCGTCCCGGATCTTCCGGAACTCCTCCTCCACCTCCCGCCGTAGATCCCGCACATCCTGCTCCGTGCGATTCGACCGCTCCACCAGCACCGCACACGACGTCTTGATCTCCGAGAGATCCCGCCCCACCGCCGCCATATCGCTTCGAAACCCGCTGATGTCGCCTCGCAGATTCGCTATCTCGGCGGCCAGCGCACTCGTCTCCGGTGGCGTCACGGCCCAACCTCCCAGCCCGGCAGTACTGCCCGCAGTGTGGCACGTGACCAGGCACTTTCCATTCCGGGGCGCGAAGCGGCCACAAACCCCCTGCATACTGCATTTCAGCCATCCACCCAACTGAATGGGAGTGTGTGATGCAGCAGGCCACACAGCGCCGCGTCGGCCGCCCCCGCGACCCCCAAGTCCAAGCCCGCGACGAGCACATCTACCAGCTCATCGCCGCCGGCCACTCCTCCCGCAGCGAGATCGCCGCCGCCTCCGGCCACGACCGCGACGCCGTGTACCTGTCCTGCAAGCGCCTCGAACGCCAGGGCCGCATCCGCAAATGCCTCGGCCCCCAGGGCAGCGCCGTGTGGGCCCTCAACGACGGCACCCCCTGCCCCTGAAGGAGCCCGCCGTGGAGACCGTGGAGTTCTTCTCCGCCGACGACGTCGCCTGGCAGAACGACGCCCTCTGCACCACAGCCGACTTCGACTTCATCCCCGACATCGAGACCGAGCAAGGCGCCGCCGAAGCCGAAGCCCGCTGGTGCCGCACCTGCCCCGTCCGCACCCAGTGCCTCGCCTGGGCCATGCTCCACGGCGCCGAAGGCTACTGGGGCGGCACGAGCACCTACCAGCGCGCACAGCTACGCCGGGTCCGCACCCGCGCCAAGTGCCCCATCTGCCAAGCCACGACGCTCGTCTACACCGACCCGCACGAGCTGTGCCTGGCGTGCGGCGCCTCGTGGATCCGCGACGTGCGCGAACAGCCGATCGCCGCTACACCCCTACCGGCTGCGGGCGCGGCGTAGGGAGACACCACCATGACCGACGACAAGCGCCGACCGCGCCCCGCAGCCCAGTACGGACCGACCGGCGAGACGCTGCGCCTGAACCTGAAGCGCCTCCGCGAGCGCGAGCGGCTGACCTATGTCGAGCTGTCCAACCGGCTCTCCGCCATCGGCCGACCCATCCCCGTGCTCGGCCTGCGCCGCATCGAGCGCGGGGAACGCCGCGTCGACGTCGATGATCTGATGGCCCTTTGCGAGGTGCTGGACGTCTCCCCGGCCGCGCTGCTGCTCCCGCCGGCCGAGGACGCTGACCAGCCCGTGCAGCTCACCCCAAGCAAGTCCGTGCCGTGGCAAGCCGCCTGGCGGTGGGCACACGGCGAACAACCGGCCTTCACCCCCGGCGGCGACGACGACCCGCGCGGTGACCGCGACTGGCCCGAGCGCCGCCGGCGGTTCCTTCAGGAAAACCAGCCGTACCGGGATGCCGACCACCTGCGCGAGATCGCCCGGTACATCGCCGCCCGCATCGACGGACCCTGGCACCTCGAACTCGACTCCACCAGCGCCGACGAACGCGGAGCCCTCGTCATGCCTATGCGTGAACCGCCGCTGCCGCTCGAGGCGTAGCCCGGTCCAACTCCACCGCGTGCTGCCACGCCTCCATCCACCGCCACGCGTGATCCCGAATCCGCAACTGCTCGGCCACCACCCGGCCCGCCTCCGACAACTCCTGCCGCAGCCCCGGCGACTCCCGCAACCGCTTCAACTCCCGATACCACACCCGCGGCCGGTCAGCGAGCACACCGGCACCCATCTCATGCAGCCGCCGGTACTCGTCCCGCGGCGACGCCACCCACGGCACCCCACAGGCCGACATCTCCAGCGGCTTCAGCCACGACTTCGCCCTGTTGAAGCGGGTGTCGGCCAGCGGCGCGATCCCCACCCCCAGCGACGCCACAGCAGCCGGCCACTCCTCGATCCCCACCCCGCCACCGGCCGGGGCCGCGGTCAGCCCGAACGCCCGCCCCGCGCCCGTGCTGTCGCCGCGCATCACGAACTCGGCGCCCTCGTCCACCAGCCGGGCGATCGACCCGCCGACCACCTCCGGATCGTTCGGGTGAGAGTGGAACGACGCCGGCCAGCCGATCACATCCGAGTCCACCCGCGGCAGCCCGTAGTACATGTCCGGCAGATAGTTCGGCAGCACCACCCCACGGCCGTGCTTGGCGTACACCCTCAGCAACTCCGGCGTCGACACCGTCACCAACGACGCCGACCGGCACGCCAGCGCGAGATTGTGCCACGAGTGCAGCCCGGCGCCGGGCCGGTGCACCGCCCACGCCGGATTCGACGGGTGGATGGACGACAGGTCGTCGTCGACATCGACGATCACGGTGATGCCCTTGCTACGCATCACCCCGACAGCCTGCGCCATGTAGGCGTGCGTCACCCGCTGGAGGACGACCACATCGGCGTCGACGAGCACGTCCTTCACGGTCTCGCCGTCCATCACGACGCGGACGCGCCGGTCCTCGGGACCGACCACGTCCACATCGTGACCGAGGGACGCGAGACGCTCTCCAGGCCAGATGGCCCTAAAAGTGCCCGCAGCCGAAGCTGTCAGACGGGTAAACCACGACCCGCACAGTCACTCCCTTCTATACGTCGTTCAGTCGGGCGAACTCGCCCCACACTTCGATCGCGGCCTCGTTGTACGCCTTCGCCGCCTCCGTCTCGTCGGTGAACCGACCGACGTAACGGGTCTTGCCCATGTGGTGCACGTACACGACCCACCGCTGTTTCGTCTTGGACCACGAGACTCCCTTGAAGCGGGAGGTCTTCCCGGACTTCAGCCGGGCCGGCCCGCGGTTGGCGCCGTTCTGCGCGGAGTTGGCGATGCGCAGGTTGGCGGTCCGATTGTCCAGGCGGTTCCCGTTGACGTGGTCCACCAGTTCATGATCTGCGGGTCCGGCTATGAGGCGGTGCAGAGCGATCCTCATACGAGAGCGGTCAGCGTAGACGTAGCCGTTCGGTGCGAGGTTCCAGTTGAAGCCGCGCACCAGCTCTTCGTCGGCCTTGTCCACGATGGCGAACTCCCCGCGCTTGAGCGGGATTTGATAGACGTTGCGCACCTGGCCATATTATCCGAAACGCAGACCTTCCAGGTCAGATGCGATGTTAACTCCCTTCCCCGGTCCCCGCCGTCTTGCGGGTCCGCCGTGCGGGCTTCGCCTCCACCACCTCCTGCTGCACGGGCGTGACCGTGGAGAGCGAGTCCAGCCGGGCGTTCATCCGGTCGACCGCGCTGCGCAGCGCCGCCACCTCACGCGCGAGCGCGTCCACCCGGTCAGGGCCACTCGCCTCCAGCACCTGCACGGGGCCGGCGGCGACCGCCTCGGCCACCTCACGGGCGATCGCCCGCATCCGCGCATCCAGCGGACTGCTCATGCCTGCACGTCCTCTCCGCTCGAGGCCGGCCGGTTCGGCACAGCCCACGTGAACCCGAGCGCGGCGAGCACCGCGCACAGCGCCGCCCACCCCTCCGCCGCCGTGACGGTGTCGTCGGTGACCGCCACCGACAGCGACCCGGCGCCGGCCGCGAGCGCGGACACCACGGCCTTCCAGTACCTGGAGATCTTCACGATGGTCCTCACTACTTCTTGGGGAGCTTCAGCTTCTGGCCGACCGTGACGACGTCGGACGTCAGCTTGTTCAGGGACTTGATCTCGGCGTAGCGGGAGCCGTTGCCGAGCTTGTGGGCCGCGATCGACCAGAGGGTGTCGCCCTTGCGGACCGTGTACGTGATCGTCCCCGCCGCGGGGGTCTTCGCCGCCGCGGGTGCCTCGCCGGCGGGCAGGCGCAGCGTCTGCCCGACCGCGATGTTGTTCGGGTCGCGCAACCCGTTGAGGTCGACCAGCAGCGGCACCGTCGTACCGTGCGAGCGGGCGATCGCCCACAGCGTGTCGCCCTTGCGCACCGTGTACGTGCCGGCGCCCGCAACGACACCGGGCTTGCGGGCGAGCCGCTTGGCGATACGGGCACGCATCTCACCCATCGTGAACCCACGCGGATCGATCTTGCCGGGCTGCCACTCCAGATGCCCGATCACGCTGCGCTCGTTCCAGCCGTGCGCCCGGCACACCGCCGCCCCGACCTTCTCGATCGCCTCCAGCTGGGCGCCCGGCCACGGGTCCTTCCCGTCGCCGAGGTTCTCGCACTCGAAGCCGTAGAAGTGCCGGTTGCCGTCGGTGTTCGCCTCGTCGTCGACGGGCAGCGCCTGCTCGCCGATCACCGCGCGGAGCACATCGTCATCTCCGCTGCCCGCATGGTTCGCCCGCCCGTACCCGACCAGGTGCACACGGCCGTCCTTGGTGATGACGCCGTGACACAGCGGGCCCGGCAGGGAGGCGTAGCCCCGCCGACAGATGTCCACGGTGGCCGCGGAGCCCTTGGTCACGGTGTGGTGGATCATCACCCCGTGGACGGGCCCCCACGGGCCCTTGTGGTTGCGGTGATGCGCCCGCCAGTTGCCGACCTCGACAACGACCAGGCCCTCACCCCGCAGCGCGGCGAGGAATTCGTCAGCAGTCAGCGGCGGAGCCATGATCGCCTCCCGGTACGGCGAGGGGATGGATGGACAGCTTCAGCTGCGCGTAGGTCACCTTCCGCGGCTTGCTGTCGTTGTGGTACACGAACAGGCCCAGCGGCACCCCTGGGCGCACGATGATCTCGTGGTGCTTGGTGAAGAACTGCTGCCCCGGCGACGGCGCCCGGTGGTCCGTCGCCGTCGTGTCCGGCACGCCCAGCGGGTCCCGCACGAACTGGTCGCGGATCTCGGTGTATTCGCCGGCCTCCCAGTGGATGCACGCCGTCAGATGTCCCAGCCCCTCGGCCGCGGGCCAGATCAGCCCCGACTCGGGGTCGCGGGGGTACTGCACCGTGCGCCCGTCGGGCTGCACCGGCTGGTGCATGCCCCACACGTCGGTCGACTCGTCGTCGAACGGGAACCGCAGCAGCGTGTACAGCTTCGGGTGGATCACCTGGTCCTGGCTCGCCTGGAGCGAGCAGAACATCACAGACACGGCGGCTCCTTAGAAGGGCATCACGAGGATGCGGCGGCTGTTGAAGGTGCCCGTCCCGGAGGACACCCGGTACTTGGCGGTGAAGGTGTTGGTGCCCGGCGTCAGCGCCCGGTGCAGCGCCACCGCCGACGCGGTGACGTTCACCCCGGCCACACCGAAAACACCGACACCGCGGTTGTCGGCGGGGCTGTCGCTCGTCGCACCCGAGATCTCATACGACATGCGCGCCGACCCCGCACCGGAGTTCTCCGCCGAGCAGTGCACGATCACCAGCGCGAACGCGCCGGTCTCGACGCTCACCTCCGGCCCGTGCGTGGCCAGGTCGTCGTAGGACGTCGACGTCGTCGTCTCCGACACCAGCACCGACGCCGTCGCGGAGATCCGCTCGGCGATCTCGTTCACCCCCGACACCGCGAAGTGCGCGCCGGCGGTCGTAGCTTTGGCCGGGGCGGTCTCGTTGAGGTTGTCGCGGATGAACTGGTTGAACTGCGCCGCAGTGAACACGGACGAGGCGACCGCGGTCATCGGAGCGGACCAAGCCATCACTCACCACTCCCTAGAACGGCATGACCATGATGCGGCGGCTGCTGAAGGTGCCGGTCCCGGAGGACACCCGGTACTTGGCGGTGAAGGTGTTGGTGCCCGGATTGAGGGACGTCCACAGCGACACATCCGAGGCGCCCAGGTTCACCCCGGCCACACCGAAGATCGACACGGTCCGGTTGTCCGCCGGGGACACGCTCGTCGCCCCCGAAATCTCGTAGCCCATGCGCACCGAGCCCGCGCCCGAGTTCTCCGCCGAGCAGCGCACGATCACGAACGCCGCCGTCCCGGTCTCCACCGTCACCTGCGGGCCCACCGCCACACCTGTCAGGTCGGTGAAGCTGGTCGAAGCGGTGGTGCCCGCATCGAAGTCCGCGGCCGACGCCGCACGCCGCTCCGCGATCTCGTTCACCCCCGAGCCCGCGAAATACGAGGAGGCGCCGGTGGCCTTCGCCGGCGCGGTCTCGTTCAGGTTGTCCCGCACGTACTGGTTGAACTGCGCCGCCGTGAACGTGGAGTTGGCGACGGCCGTCATCGGCGCCGACCAGGCCATCAGCCCACCGCCTCCTCGCGGCTGCCGGGCACACCGTGCTCGCGGTTCTCCTCCCGCAGGTCCTCCACCGTCTGCCCCTGCGGGAACAAGCGGGTGGACTCGTGGCCCTCCGGGAACCAGTTGCGGGTCTGCGGCACCGGCCGCAGCTCCAGCACCTCCATGATCTCGGCCGCGTTGTCCGGCCAGTCGATCGGCGCCATCTCATGGCAGTTGCTGCAATAGAACGAGCCCTTGCGCACCGTGCGCGGCGAACGCGGGTCACGCGGATTGGCCCGGTCGCACACGAACTCCGCGTTGGCGCAGCCATGCCGGGGGCAGTCCGCGACCCAGTCGCCGCGGAGGACGTAGGCCCGCGCTCGGGCCGTGATGACGTGCACCATGAGGGGGACGGTAGGCCCCACCCCCACATGATCATTCCGGGCGGGTCAGGTACCGAACCGGCCGAAGTCGAACTGCCCCTGCACCGGGTGATCGAAAATGAACACGTGCTCCGGGTTGTCCGCCGCGGCCGGGTCGAACACACCGTCGTCGAAGCCCGCGCCCGCCACATCGAACGTGAACGGGTTCTGCGGCACAACCAGACCGGTGCGCTCGCAGCCGAACGTGGCGTAGTGCACGCGCGGCCCGCAGTCCGTCAACGCCTCGCCCTCCGACGGCATACGGGCGATCGTGTGCTCGATGCTCTCGATGTGGAAGTCCGCCGACAGGCCCAGCTCCCCGTGGGAGATCGTCACCATGTCGGAGATCGTGCGGGTCAGGATCTGCAACAGGTGCTCGTGATCCGACGACACCAGCCGCAATTGCACCGTCGGCCGGCGCTGCGCGTAGTGCGCGAGGAGCAGCTGCGCGATCGCCGCCGCATCGTGCTGGCCCGCCCACGGCGCATCATCCGGGTTGGAGCGCTGCCCGTGCCGCTGCACACTCACCGAGTCCGCCGCCGACACCTTCACGGTGCGCGCCACCGGCACCGCCCGCGCCCGCAGCTGCAACCGGGTGATCGTCACCGTGCCGCCGACCGCGATGATGGTGATGACCGTGGACTGCCCCGACCGGCGGGAGATCGTCGTCTGCGGGATCCCCGTCCCCGAGTAGATGATGTCCGTGCCCGCGACCGGGGTGATCGCATCCCGGAACGGGTCGCTGGCTTTGGCCTGCACCTGGATGCTCTGCCCGAGCGTCAGCGCGATCGTGTCGGTGCTCTCCCACACCACCGACCGCTGCGCGTCCGGACGCCGCTCATCCACATCGAACGACACGTCGTTGACGATGTCGCGCCAGCCGTGCGAGTACCCGAACGGCGGCAGGAAGTCGAGATCGGGCATGGCTCAGTCCACCGGCCGGAGCACGACACGGGCCGGCTCGATGTCCAGGCTGAGCCGGTATTTGGCGCACACGGCGCGGATCTCCTCCAGGCACGCCCGCATCCGCTTCTGCTCGTCCTCGCGGAGCAGGTCCCGCGCGGCCGCCACCTGCTTCTGCCAGTCAGCCTCGGTCGCCGCCCGGCAGACTTCGAGGTGCGCCTCCAGATCGCCGCTGATGTCCGCGCAGTACGGGCACACCTGCGGCGCGGGCGGCTGCTCCACGCCGTCGTCAGGCGTTGGCGATTGTGGTGACTGTTCCACTGCTGCCCCTCCACTTCAGTGCGCCGGCCTCGGCGTACAAGATCCCGCCCCCGGTCGGATTGCTGTTCGGCGCGGCCGTCACGTTCTTCATGCCGATCACAGCGCCCGTGCTACCGCCGAGGTCAGATGAGGTAGCCCCCAACTGCAAGGAGTTGGTGTAGAAGCTGATCGCTCTGTGCACGATCGCCCCCGAGGCGCCGACCTCGAGGGTGGCTGTGCCGGCGGACGTCTTGGCCTGGAACAGGGCGGACGTCGTCGAGGCGGCCCCGGTGACGACCAGGCCGACGGTGGTGGTGTCGGGTTGTTTCACCTCGAGCGACGCCTCCGGCGCCTCCCCGATGCTCATACCGACACCCACCCTGCCGCTGCCTTTGACCACGAAGTCGTCACGGGAGTTGTTCCGCAGCACGAGCAGGTTGCCCGTCGTCGGCCCGTCCGTCGCCGTCACGAAGATGCCCTGCGCGGCGGTGCCCTCCTGGTTGTTGTACTGGAGGTCGATCGACAGCGCGGCCGCGCTGCCGTCGCTGTTGTCCTCCGGCCCCGGATTCTGGTGCGTGATCTTCAACGTGCCGCGGTTGGTCTCGTGCCCGGTCAAGTACATGGCGCTGTCGGTGGTCTTGTCCGAGATCACGTTGAGGGCGACACCCGACGAGCCGGACGTGGCGGCCTGGTAGATGGTGACCGCGTGCTCGGTCGTGGACGTGGTCTTCGCGAAGAGGACGCGTTCGCCGAGGTCGGCGAAGATCCCCCCGGACAGAGTGCCGCCGGTCGCGTCGAGCTTGTCGTCGAGCTGCGACTGAAGATCCTCAAGCGCCGCGTTCAGGGGCACGTCCCACCGACGTGTCCCGAACGCGATCGGTGTCACCGCCATCAGGCACCTCCTCCAAATCCGCCCTCGCCGTAGCCGCCCTCGCCGTACCCCTCCACCGTCGTGCACACCCCGAACGCGCCCGCCGCAAACGACGCCTGCGGCTCGAGAGACTGCGAGCGCAGCAGCCGGTGATGCCGGTCCCGGAACACGAACGTGCCGTCCGGGGCGACGTAGGCGATCGACGGCGGGCCCTCCGACGCCAGCAGCTCTTGCAGCGCCTGGAACGCATCCGTCTCCTCCGCCCACCACCACGGCACGAACGTCGCCCCCAAATCCAGGTCGCGGGGGCCGCTCCAGCCGACCGCGTCGAGGATCACCCCGATCAGCGCGCCGGTGCGCTGCGCCGCATACAGCTCCGTCGAGATCTTCGTGCCCTGGAGCAGCGACAGCAGGTCGAGCGCGGTGATGTCGATGCTGCGGTTGTCCCGGTCGGGGTGCACCTCGAGATCGTCGACACGGCCCATGAACAGCGGGTAGAGCGTGTCCTGGTAGACGGTCTCGACCTTCACCGGCGCGGCCGGACTCATGTCGTCCGCGATCGGCGACTCCACATTCTCCGGCGAGTACACCCGCTCGGCGTTGCACAGGCTCATCGACAGCGTGCCCACCCGCGGCGGCGCCAACTGCCGCGCCTGATCCCGGCCGTAGGAGAACGTCACCGCGCCCCGCGCCAGCACGTCCGCGGTCACATCATCGTGGGCGCCGTCGAAGTCGCCGTCGCCCTGCCAGTCCACCGCGACCGTGTACCGCGACGCCAGCGTCGGCGTGATGTTGAAGTTGTCGAAGTACGCGAACGCCCCGGTCGGCGCGCCCGTGACGAGCGGTGTGCAGTGCGCCAGCAACTGCACACTCAGGTTGTTCTGCGCGGTCCACGCCGGCGCGTCCTTCGTGTGCTGGACCGTCCACTCCCGGCCGTCCGGACTGGTCTCCCACGACAGGATCGACGCCTGCTCACGGATCCGCAGCCACGCGTGCGCGACCGGGTCGTAGGGGATGCTGTAGGCGTCCTCGTCGGTGAAGCCTTCTTGGACCGCCATCGACAGCAGGTTCGTGACCGCCTCAACCTCGAACACGATCTGCGTGCCGGACACATCGGACAGGATGAGCAGCTGGGCGTAGGCGTCGGCCATGCCCGTACTCGCCGGCGGCACCATCTGCACCCGCGCCTGCGCCCCCTGCAACCGGTAGATCGTGTCCGAGGCGAACGCGGCGAAGCCCTCTTCGCACGGCACCCGCCCGCGGCCGTCGACCTGGTCCGGCAGCCCGCCTGTCCCGGTGTTGTAGTTGTTCGGCCACTTGCTCGTGTCGACGACCGGCTCGTCGAAGTCCTCCACCAGGTCGTCGAACACAGCGGTCGACGCAGGCGGCGGGGTGTTGAAGTTGTCGAACTCCGCGACGTCCGGGGTGCCCGAGTCGCGGTGCGTGATCAGCTGAACCTGAAGGTCCGGGTCGCTCACCCACCCCGGCGACGTATCCGACCGGAACGTCGTCCACGTCGACCCGTCAGGGCTCGTCGCCCACTCCAGCGTTCCGCCCGATTCGCTGATGCGCAGCCAGCGGTGTGCGGTCGGGTCGTAGGTCGCCGACACCGCGCCCGGGTCGAAGAACCCGGTGCGCAGCCCTGCGGTCAGGTCGCCGGTGACCGAGTTCACCTCGAACACGACGTCGGTGCCCGGCGTCGTCGACTGCACCAGAAGCTGCGCCCACGCCTCGCTCGCGGCCCCGCCGGCAGCGGGCGGGAACATCTGCAC
Organism: Streptomyces thermospinosisporus; assembly: GCF_039526425.1. Classification (NCBI taxonomy): domain Bacteria; kingdom Bacillati; phylum Actinomycetota; class Actinomycetes; order Kitasatosporales; family Streptomycetaceae; genus Streptomyces; species Streptomyces thermospinosisporus. Next base: position 102,646 of record NZ_BAAAIZ010000090.1, on the reverse strand, counting down.
CAGCACGTGCGAGCCGGCGAGCGTGTACGCCGCGGCGGACGCGAACGCCGCGAACCCCGTGTCGCAGGGGACGACAGCCCGCCCGCCCGTCTCCGACGGGGCGCCACCACCGCCGGTGTTGTAGTTGTTCGGCCACTTCCCGGCATCAACGCTGCCGTCGTCGAAGTCGTCGACGAGGGTGTCGAACAGCGCCATCACGGCCTCCGCAGCCCGGCGGGCAGCCGGTTGGTGCGCGCCAGGTTGTCGAGGCTCTTGGCGAGCCAGTCCTGCATCTGCATCTGCGAGCCGATCGCCCCGTTGTTCTGCACCGTCAGATGGATGTGCACATCGCCGCTCGACGCGGAGGCCACGCCCGTGCTGCGGGAGGTGGCAACCGACTGGGAGATCACCGACCTGGGGATACGCATGGCGTTGAGCGCGGCCATGGTGCCGACGCCGTAGTGCCGCACGGCCGCGCTGCTCATCATGAACTCCCGGTTGGAGGCCATGATGGGGATGCGGTCGGCGGTGCCGGACCCCGGCCCGACGATCAGCCCGCCCGAGGCGTACTTGCCGTACTGCTTGTACTGGCCGAAGTTCCCCCAGTCGCCGAAGTTCCGGCCGTAGGGGTTGCCCTTCCAGATCTGCGCGATCACATCGTGGAAGCGCAGCACGTTCGCCGACATGCCCTTAAAGGTCATGTCCTCGAACACCATCTTCCCGGCCTTGACGGCGCGTTTGATCTCCTCGACCGCAGCCCAGAACCCGTCCGCGACCTTCACCTGGAACTGCTGAAAGTTCTTCGACATGCCCTGGAAACTGATGTCCTCGAACAGCAGGCTGCCGGTCTTCTTCCACTTGCCGGTGTCCACCAGCCGCTGAAGCTCGGCGACCGCCGCCTCGAACCCCGACTTCGGCCTGGCCTTCGCGGTGGACTTCTTCGGGGTGACCTTCCGCGCCGACTCCACCGCCTTCGCGGACACCTTCTCCACCACCGCGGCGACCTTCGGCGCCACCGCGTCCAACCCCACGATCAGACCATCACCGATGTTCCGGCCGATCTCCGCGAACACCGTGCTCGGGGAGCGGATCCCGAGGGCTTTCTTGATGCTCTTCTGCATCGCCTTCGCGATGGACAGCATCAGCTTCTCGATGTCCTTCTTCTGCGCCTTCAGCCCGGACAGGAACCCCTTCGACGCCTGCTTGCCGGAGTCGTACAGGGCGCCCGCGCCGAACCGGCCCAACTTCGTCGACGCACTGGAGATCTGCGACTGAAGGCTGTTGAACCGTTTGATCGTCGCTGTGTCGGCGCGCACCAGGGCCTGCGCGAACTGGGCGCCCTCATCCGGGCCCATCTCCAGGATCTGCCGCAGCAGGTTCTTGTTCAGGCCCCGCTTCTGCAGCGTCTGCACGTTCGCCGTGAACTTCTTGATCACAGCGAGCGACGTCTTCATCTGCTTCTCGACCCACTTCGGGGCGAACGCGTCCTTGCTGATGATCGTGGCGAGGCTGCCCGTCGACGCCGCCCGAGAAGCGGTGTCCTTCGCGAACTTCTCCGCCTCCGCGATCTTCTTCTCGAGCGCGTCACGCTTCGACGCCGCCGACAGCAGACGGCTGGTGTTCCGGTCGATCATCCGGATCAGCGCCGTCTCACGCCGCCCCGAGAACGCCGCCCTGACGTCCGTCGCGAGATCCTTCGATACCGACTTGATCTTGTCGCGGGATCCCGTCAGCCCCTGGATGAAGCCCTTGCCGACGTCCTTCGCCAGGGCCTTCATCTTCTTCGACGGCGACGCGATCTGAAGCTCGTCTTCCACGCCGGTCGTCACCGCCCCGGCGAGGTCACGAGCCGCCGCCTCCACCGACCGCAGCGCCGACGTCATCCCCGCCACCAGGCCCGCGCCCACCGACGCGCCCGCGCCCATCATGCCGCCGCCAGCCATACCCAACTGGCCGTCGTTGATGGCGCGCAGCAGCGGCAGATGCTGCCTCGTCTGTTTGGCGTTGACGACGAACTCGCCGTTGGACAGGAACGGCGCCGGGATGCTGTCCGACGTGCCCGTGCCGGGGCCGCGCACCAGGCCACCGACCGCGTAGCCGCGCCTCCCCCGGTACTTGAAGCTGTCGCCGGTGTACAGGCCGCCGGTGGCGCCGACGATGTCGTGCTGTGAGCGGCCCGTCAGGTAGCGGGTCTGGTACTCGGTGACGATCCGCTGGGTGCGCTTAGTGAAGTGGCTGATGGTGATGTTGATGCGGCGCGACTTGGGCAACCGGCTCAACGCACCCTGAACGTTCTTGATCGCCGACAGGGCCTGCCCGTTCTGCGCGGTCACCGTGACCTTGCCGTTCGGCAGCCGCTTCACCTTCAGCCCGAACGACTCGAGGATCGCCTCCGCACCCTTCGACAGGGTGTTCAGCGTGACGGACTTCGCGCCCGGCGTCTTCTTCACCGCGGCGTTGAACTCCTCAAGGCCGCGCTGCGCGTCCTCCTTCTCCATCTGGACGCGGGTCTTCACGTCGGGGATGTTCAGGAGCTGCTCCGCGAGACCCTTCGCCTCGGCGCGGGTCAGGCCCATCTGCATCGCGGTCTTGATCAGCGCCGCCCGGCCCCGGTCGTAGATGGCGTTGACCGACGTCCACGACTGGCCGCTCTCCCGCGCCGACGCCGCGGCCTCATCGGTCTTCGCCGCCAGGTCGTTCAGCGCGGACGCGGCAGCCTGCGCCTTCGGGCTGTTCGTGTCCAGCACGCCACCGACCATGTTGAGCGCGCCAGCGTTCTCCTTCGCTGCCTTCGCGGCCGCGTCGATGGCTGCGTCGAACGCGATCTGCCCGCCGAGCGCAGACCGGTTGACGTCGTTCAGGGCCTGGATCGCCTGCCTGAGCCCGTCCGCGCTGGCCTTCTGCTCGTTCAGCTTCGCCGACGTCCGGCCCGCCTGCTCACCGAACAGGCCCATGCTGTCGGCGATCAGCTGCTGCTCGAACTTGGCATCGGCCAGGGCCTCCTTGTAGCCGTCCAAGTTCTTGGTGAAGTCCTTGGTGTTCCGGCCGCCCTTGCCGTACTCCGCGGTCAGCCGCTTCAACGCCGCGGCCGCGAGATCCGCGCGGCCCTCCTTCACCAGGTTCGCGAGCGCCGTGTCGATCGACTCGATCTGCTCCTTGGCCTGCTTGACCGGGGTGGAATCCCAGTCACCGATCCCGCCAAGGGTCACGATCCACTGCTGGACCTTCTCCGCGTTCGACGGATCGGTCAGCGCCGACACCTTCTCGTGCAGGTCGCCCAGGTCGGAGCCGAACGCCTTCGCTGCCTCGCCGACGACCTGCCCGGAACGGCCGAGCCTGCCGAACGCGGACGTGAGCCGGTCGACGTCCGGCGGCGCCTGCTTGCCGATGTCCGCCAGCTCCGACAGCGCGATCACGAGCAGGCCGATGCCCGTGCCTGCGACCGCGACCTTTGTTGCCCGCGACATGGCGCCGATAGCCGCGGCGAGGCGGGGCAGCACACCGGTGGCGCCCGCCGCCGCCGTGCGCATCTGCCCGACCGACGCGGCGAACGCCGTCGCAGCCGCCGAGACCGCAGTCATGCCCGCCGCGGCCAGACGCACCGCCTTGATCGCCAGGGAGAGTTGCAGCATCGCCGTGATCGCACCGGGCGGCACCGCGGCGACCAGCCCGGCGAGCGCGTTCACCACGGTGAGCAGGCCAGGCCCGACGTTCGACGCAGCTTCGAGGATGTTCCGCAGCGCCTGCCCCAGGTTCGCCAGCGTGTCCCGCACGAGCGGGCCGTTCGCCCGCACGAACTCCATGAACTGGCTCGCGCCGCCGGCCGCCGCCCCGGTGTTGGCGGTGCGCATGAAACGCACGAGCGCGTCGTTCGCCCGCTCGAGGACACCCGTCGAGAACCGGGCCATGTTCCGCATGAACTGATCGAACCCGGGCGCCTGCATACCGCCGGCGAGGATGTCCTGCATCCTCATCAGCTCCCGGCTGGCGCCCTTCACCGTCGGCGTCAACCTTGGGAACAGCGAGGCGAGCATGTGGATGCCGCGCGTCACCACCGGCATCGTGTTGAACGCCAGTGCGTCCGACCACTCGCGGTACTGGTCCTTCAGCGATGACAGAGCGGTCGCGGCCACCCGCGTCTGCGGCGGCATCTCACTGAGCTGCCGCAGCCACGCCCGCTCCGCGTCCGCCGCCTGCTTCGAGGAGCGGCCGTGCTCGTCGATCGCCTCCCGGTACTTCTTCTCCGCCTCCCCGGCCTCACCGATCGCCGACGCCTGCCCGGCGGCGGCAGCACCGAAGGCGCCGAGCGCCACGGCCGCCGCCCCCAGCGACGCGGCGATCGGCGCGGCCTGCACAGCGATCGGGATGAGCGCCGGCGCCAGCATCAGCGCGGCAGACCCCAGACCCTCCATCGCGCTGCCCGCGCTGCTGGCGGCCGTCGTGACCGTGCCGAGCCGACCGCGCAGGTTGTTCATGCCGTCGCCGGTACGGCGGATCCGCTGATCGAGGTCGTCCATGTCGCCGCGCAGCGAGCGCGCGGCGGCCCCGAGCGCGGTCAGTGCAGCGGTCGCCGTGGCCGCCCTGGTGGCGAGGGTGCCCAGCGCGCGGCCGGCTTGCTGCGCGTCCTGGCGGAGGTCCCGCAGCGCCGCTGATGCGGCCGCGGTCGCCCCAGTATCGACGTCGACGCGCACTCGGACCGTGTGGTCGCCGATCCGGTTCAGGTCTCGGGTGACCGCCCTGACCCGGTTCTGCAACTGGCGCAGCGGCCCGTCAGCCTGCGACTGGAGACGGCGCAGCGAGCGGACCGCGTCCGCCGTCCGCATGTCGACCCGGATGGTGGCGGACCCGATCAGGTCAGCCATCGAGGATCACCCCCATTGCGGCCAGGAAGGATTGGGAGGCGTCCTCGGCGCCCTGCCACCACCAGGGGGCGCCCGGCTCGGCGGGCGGCTTCATCTCACGGTGGGCGCGACCGGGCAGACCCCATGCGTCGACGCCGAGGTCGGCGTCGAGCTTGGCGCGCGCCGCGTCCTCGGACTGCCCGTCGTGGATGATCAGCCGCTGGAGCATCTCGTAGTAGATCGCGTTCAGGAACCGGTCGGCTGGGAGGCTTCCGAAGTCGGCGCCTCGGGCTGCGTACTCTCCGTCGAGCTGGTGCCAGATTCCGGGCTCGGCGACCCATCCGACGAGGGCTGCGACGGCGCGGTAGGGCGGAGTCCGTACTGCTCCAGCAGCCACAGCACGACGTCGGCGAGCTGGTCGTCGTCGATCGGGTTGTGGCGGTCCTTCAGCCGGGCGGAGAACCGCTCGTAGGACTCGGGCAGGAGCACGAACTTCAGGGCCTGCTTCAGCAGCGCCACGTGCTCGGCGATGCTCTCGACCTTCGCCGTGTCGTTGTAGGCGGTGACGAACTCGACGAGGAGTTCGCCGGGCAGCGCCGGCGTGGCCTCGAAGGTGTCGTCGTCGATGGTGAAGGTGATGCGCTTGCGGGGGCGGGTGAAGTCCCGCGTCGTAGCGGCAGGCGGAGGGGCGCTGCCGTTCGGGGCCGGGGGTGTGAGGAGTTCGGTCATGTGGGGACCGTAAGCACCCACCCGGCATGATCATTCCGGAGCTAGAGGGCCGCCTCCAAGCCCTTGTTCATGAAGTCGTTCGGGCTCGTCCCAGGGTGGTTGACCAGTTTCGCGAACACGATCCGGCCGTCGACGGTGAACCGGAGCGCCTGCCGGGTGCGGGGCCGGATCTGGTGCGGGCGGGTGCCGTTGATGACGTAGCCGACCGCATGGTGCCGCACGGTGATGTCCGCGTGCGGGCCCCCGGCGCCGGCCCGCACGACCGGCGGGGCGATCCGCTCGCTCATGCTGCCCGGCGCGAACTGCCGCGCCCTGGCCGCGGCACGGTCGGCGCGTTTCTGGCAGTCCCGGCCCACCAGCCCGGCCGGCGAGTTCAGCATGCCGTTCACAGCCGCCCAGTCGATGTGCAGGACCGGCATGACTAGTTCCTCGGCAGAGACACGAGCGCCCGCAGCTCCGAGCCGACGCAGCCACCCTGCGGGCCTTGCACGACCTGGGGGCGCAGCAGGTACTCGCTGATGTCGCCCGTGTTGCTCATGGTGCACAGCTCGGTGGAGACGGCCAGCAGCGTCTCGTAGGCGTCCTGCGCGACGAGCCGCGCCGAGGCGTCGAGGGCGGCGGTCGACGGCCACAGATTCTGCCCCTCGGGGTTGGGCGCGCAGCGGATCACCTGCACCACGACCTCGCCGACCTCCCACGGGGCGTGGCACGAGCCGACCGGCGCGGGCTGCGGGATGGGGAAGTCCTCGCTGGGGTACACCTGGGCGATCGACACGGCGAGCATGCCGCAATCGCAGGCGTCCCACGCGATTGCGCCGGGGACGACACCGTGCCGTTGCGGCGTGTCCGACAGCGTCGCGTACACCGCCTGCTCCAGGCGGGCGGCGACCGTGTACCACTTCAGCGGCCCGGAGATCACGTGCCGGCCCTCCGTACCGTCGGTGCGTCGACCCGGTACACACGCGACCGCGAGCGGAGCCCGGACGGATTCCACGTCGCCACGAACATGTCGACGAGGTAGAGGCCGGTGCGGCCCTTCGCGAACAGCTCCCCCACGTCCGGGTAGCTGATGGTCACGCCCTGCCGGATCAGCTGCTGCACCCCCGGCGGGAGACGGCAGTCCTGCCCGTCCGCCGCCTTCGCGATCTCGCACGCCAGCTCGCCCATCGCCAGCGCGGCACCCTCCGGGGGCTCCTGCCCGATCCGGGCGGTCACCGACCACGTGCCCGGCTCGCTGTCCGCCCGTGCGAGGTCGTTGCAGCGCGGCCACGACTTGCCGTCCGTGCGCACCAGCAGCCGGTTGTTGTCCACCCGGTACGCCCCGGTGACGAGCGGCGTGCCGTCGATCTTCACTTCGACGATGGAGTGCACCGGCGCCGGCAGCAGCGCCTCCGACACCACCGAACACGCGCAGTCCGTGCACGTGCCGCAGGTGAGGTTGAACCACTGCCCGCCGATCAGCGCGGGCTGCGGATACGAGCGGGACCCCGTCCACGGCGGGCCGAAGTCGTCGTAGAACTGGCCGGTGTAGCAGTCACGGCGGCACGGCCTGAGCGTAACCTCGCACAGCCCGAACCTCCGCCCCGTCAACGCCCACAGCGTCTCTGTGGCGGAGGCCACCGCCAACCCCGTCACCGCGGGGTTGAGGGTGGCCACATCGCACGTCCACTGCACCGGCCAGTCGGCGCAGGGACCGAACTGTGCGGTCACTCAGGCCGCCTTACAGGGTGGTCGGGTCGCAGCCGATGGTGGGCGGCGGGGTCGTGGTCACGTTCCACACCCAGTGCTCGTCCGGGTCGATGGTCTCCCCGGCCGGCAGGTAGGAGGCGCCCACGAGCGCCACCCACTGAGCGGTCGCACCCCGCGTCTCCGAGGTGGTCTCCAGAGTGGAGCGGCCGTTCTCCACCACGTAAGAGCCGAGCTGCGTCGCGCCGACATTCGGCCACGCGTTGTAGATGTACCGCTGCTGTCCGGACGCGTCGCAGGCGCCGGCACCGGCGACCTCCTGCCACACCTCCAGGCTGTAGCGGCGGGTGGGGTTGCCCTCGGCCAGGGCGAAACCGGTACCGGTGGTGGGGGTGCCGGTGGTCAACTCCCGCGCGGAGATCATCAGCGCGGCGGCGGACACGTTGACCTCACAGAACTGGGAGGTGAGGTTCAGCCTCTTCAGCGTCGGGTCGTCCTTCTGGTTGACGCACGGCGTACCGTCCGCGGTCCGCTCGAAGAACTCGGTGCCGTCCTCGTACTGGGGCTCCATGCTCACCTGCACGAACCCCTTGGTGACGGACACCTGACCGCCCGCCCCGGTGACGGGCACGCCACAGGCGTCCAGCTCGATGATGCGCATGTGCGTGCCCTTGATCGGGGTGGCACACGTGGAGTGGGTTGCCATTGATCATTCTCCTACTCGGTGGGCACGCCCAGGGCGATGTGTGCGGCCAACAGACAGCACTCGAAACCGATCACGTAGGTGCGTTCGGCGAGCATGCTGAGGGTGTTCGTGGAGCGGTCGAGGGAGTCACGCACCGTGGACACGTACACGTCGGAGCGGTAGCCGAACACCGCGCCGGTCGCGTAGATCCACGACGAGTCGGCGGCCGCTGGGCTGCCGTCCGGTCCGCTGCCGGTGTAGCCGCTGCCCGCGACGACGAGGTTCCCGCCGACCGTCACCAGCCGGCCGTCCTCCTCGCGGCGTTTGACCAGCTTCCACGCGGCGAGGGTGGGCAGCACCCGCCGCGGCACATGGATCACGCCCTGCCCGCGGTAGCAGTCCGCCAGCCCCTGCTCCAGCACACCCAGCGCGGTCGCCGGATCACCGGCCCCCGTCACCACCGGGGACGCGGCCGGCTGGAGCACGACGCCCTGGTCGTCGAGCACCTCCGCATCCGCGGCCAGCCGCGGGTACACGACCGGCTGCCCGCCGGCCACGCCCGTCCAGAACGCGGTCTCGAGCTGGTGCTGCTCGACGCGGGCGAGCGCCGACTGTGCGACGGTGCTGGCGTCGGGGAGACCGACGGGCGAGCAGTCGAACCGGGCGTACACCGTGAAGGGTGTGGCGCCGCGGTTCGTCTGCTCGACGTTGCCGGTCTTCTCCGGCGGGACGGGCGCCTCCCCGGTGCCGGACACGGCCATGCACTGCGCGAACGTGGTCGCGCCGACCGGGCAGCGCTCGGTCCACGTGATCCCGTTCTGCCAGTGCGTGCCGGACACACTCGGCTGCTGGGCGACGTCCCACAGCCCGTGGGGCAGGGCGGTGAACACGGGTGGGTCGACGATCTGACGAGCCATGCGTGTTCACCACCTTCCTGTAAGCGATCGCCATGACGCCATTGCGTCGCCCCTCCTTGGGCTGGAGGGGTCTTAGACGTGGGCGCCGTTCGGGGTGGCGACCGCGCCGCCGGCCTGACCGCTGACGTTGAACTGGACGGTGTAGCGGCGGGACTCGTGGCCGACGCGGGCGACCAGGTGCGCCTCCTCCGACCAGGCGGCGGTGTGGTCGTTGGTCTCGTTCAGCACGCTGTCGCGGACCACGCCGAGGTCGAGGCTCATGCCGTTGCCGTGGAGGAAGGTGCCGGCCGCGTAGATCAGGAAGTCGACCGTCTGCGGCCACGCCGTCATCACCGAGCTGTTGCCGAACTGGCTCGCGCCGCGGACCTGCCAGTCGTCCACCCACTGCGGGCGCACGTTCCGGGAGGTGAAGTAGCTGTCGATCTGCGCGTTACCGACCTCGAGCAGGTCGACGCCGGCCTTCCAGGCGAGGTCGGCGCGGATGACCTCCCGCACCCAGGCGGGGAACACGACCTCGAGGGTGTCTTCGAGGGCCATGCCGTACCGCTCGCGGTAGTCGGTCGCGGCGAGCGCGGCGGCGTTGAAGATGCGCGGGGCGGCCGAGTCGGTGGTGACACCGCCGATGGTGGTGGGGCCGACGGAGCGGGCCACCATCAGCGCGATGAGGCGGGCGTTGATGGCGTGGTCGTGCGCCGCCATCAGCAGGCGGATCATGTTCGCCGTCGCCTCGGGGTAGGCGTCGTTGGCGAGGTTGCCCGCGGTCAGGCAGATGCCGTATGCCTCGAGCCGCTCCTCGCTGAAGTCCGGGCAGGGCACCCGCACGCACGGCTTGGTCGGGGAGCCGGTGGCGGCGGCGATGTCGTCGGCCTCGGTCCACAGCCACGGGTTCGACGTGTTGTCGAACGCCTCGGCGAAGGGGGCGAAGGCGCCGCCGTCGATGGCGTCCGCGAGGGACGGGGAGACGGGGAACTGCACGCCACCGCGGGTGACACCGAACGTCGGCAGGTCGATCATCCCGGAGCTGCCGGCGATGTTGAAGAAGTCGTAGCGGATCTCCGACGGTGCGCACCAGCCGCCGGCGGCGACGAGCGCCTCGGCGTCGAACCCGGACTCGCGCTTGGTGAGGTAGCGGAACAGCTCCTCCACCTCGGCCGGCGTGGTGCGGGAGTCGACGGTGTGGGAGAACTCGTTCCGGATCGACGCGACCGTCTGGTAGCTCGGGTTGCCGCGGGTGACCGGCATGCTCTTGGCCTTTCGGCCGACGACGTCGACCACAGCCTCGAACGTGGACAGTTCGCCGCCGCGGGCGACGCCGGGGATGTCGACCGAGGCGGTGATGGCCAGGCGCTGCTCCTTGACCGGGGGCTTCGGCGCGTGGGCCGCGGTCTCCGCGAGGGAGGCGGTGGCGCGGCGGGCGATCTCCTCGGGGCGGACGCTGCCGCCCTTGCGGTCGAGCATCAGCGCGGCCATGCCGGCGGTGACGCCGCGTGCGGCGGCGGCGGCGATGGCCTCGGGGTCGACGGCGGGTGCGGGCTCGGCCTGCTGCTGGGCGGCGGGGGTGCCGTGAACGCGGGCCTGGAGCTGGGAGAGCTGCTCGGCTACGCGGGCCTGCTTCATCTCGGCCTCGCGCTGGGCGCGGACTTCACGGACGGAGAGTTCAGCGCGGATGCGGTCGAGGTCGTCGGTAAGGCGGAGTGCGTACTGGAGCGTCTCCGGGTCGACTTCTCCCTCGGGGTTGTTGATGCGCTCGAACTCGGCGACGGCGCGGGCCTCGAGGTCGCGAAGGTCGTCGTCGGAGGTGAGGGTCAGGTCGGACGGGGCGCTGAAGAGCTCTTCGGCCACGGTGTCCTCCGGTTTCGAAGGGGGTTCTTTGCGCCCGTCATGGTGGCGCCTTCGACCGGAGGTTAGCGCAATAGCACACATCCCAGCAAAGGTCAATTCCCTTTACCGGGCTGGTGTTTATAAAGGTCAGGAGCCTGACGGCGGTGGCGGCGGCGGCACCGGCCGCTTCTTCTTGTTGCAACTGCACATGTTTGCTTACCTCCCTCCGGGGTGGACACGGCGCGACAGCATACGCATCACGATCCGCACCGCCTCACGCTCGAGATCCGACTGCGACCGCCCCCACGCCACCGTCGGCCGGCCCGCAGCCACCAGCGCCTGCGGCTGCCCCGACGCGACCCGCGCCCGCATCTTCGGCACCGGGAACCCAGGCACGTTCACCGCCAGCAGACCCACGAGCCGAAGCTGCCCGCCGATCCGCCGCCAGTCCCCCGACACCTGCCCCGCCGCCTGCAACTCGTACACCTTCAGCGGGTCCGCACCCGGACGGATCGCACCCGCCACCCAAATCCCATGCTGGTCGTTCCCCACGGCCACATCCGCCACAGCGGCGCCGGTGTTGTCGTAGTGCTCCGCCGCCGGGCCCGCCCCCAGATGCAGCGGCGCATGCCCGGTCCCCACGGTGATCTGACCGACCGCCACCCGCGACCCGTCCGCGCACACCACCTCACCAGTCCGGTAGTACGGGTGCTCCTCCTCGTGCGGCGGCTGCACACACACGCCCTCCTGCCCGATGTGGCAGGAGCCCCACTGCGCGGCGTGCCCGTACACGCGGCCCTCGTCCGTGACAGTGATCGGCGTGGGCAAGCTGAGCTTGGGGTCGGCGAACCACTCCGCCGGCGGCCGCCACACCTCCCCCGACGCGGTGACCGCGTGCAGCGCCCGGAACGGCTCCGGCTCCCGCCCCGCGTCCCGCAGATGCGCGGCCACGTGCTCGTACACGCCGCGCCGGTCCGCCTCCGGGATGCTCGTCCCGCCCCGCGCGCCATGCAGCGCGGCGATCGCCGCCGAGCACGCGGTCAGGTTCGCCGGGCCCACGGTGCCGTCCGCGTTGATCTCGTGGTGGATGAACTTCGCTGCGCTCTTGGGAAGTTCGCCGTCCTCGACCGCACTGCCGTCGTACCAGGCGTAGGCGGCCCTGACCTTCGCCACCGTCAGCGGCGCCTCGAGACGCTTCTCGTTCGCAGGCCCGTCCCAGTCCCCGTCCGAGGTGGCGGTGTCGTGGGTGCCGACCGCGCCCATCTCCTGCACCTGAAGCCGCGCCAGCTCGGCCTCGGTCACCGGGGTACCGCCGGCGACCACCGCGCCCTGCTCGTCGAGCAGCGCGATATACGCCTCGGCGAACGCCGGGATATCCACCAGCGTCGCAGCGCGGATCCGCCCGCCGTGGAAGATGACCTTCTCCGGCTGCGCGAACAGCATCTCGAACATGTCCGGCTCGCCGTCGTCGCCGGTGCCGGCGTTGACGTCGTCGGGGAACACGAACTCCACGTCCGCGTCCGAGATGCTGTCGGCGTCGATGCTGACGCCGCGCAGGAACTGCCCCTGGATCTTCCGGTACACCTCGCGGCCGTCGTCGCTGCCGAGGTCGAGGACGCCCGCGCCCATGATGCGCTGCCCGTCGCGCCAGATCCGGTCGATACGGCCCACGTTCACCGCAGTCGTGCGCGGCTCACCGCCGTGGGAGTCTTCCTTGTTCCAGCGCAGCGGCACCGGCAGGTCGGCCCACGTCAGGGCGCCCGGCGCGAACTCGCGGCCATCACCGGTGACGATGCCCTCCACCGCGAGCGGGCCCTCCCACGGAGCGACCTCGCCCGCATAGTCCATCCCATCGTCGGGCATGGGGGTGTCCTCGTTGGCGTCATCGTCGTCGCCGCGCATGCCCTCGCACGCGGCGTCCGCCTCTTCCTGCGTGGCGTAGCAGCCCTTGAGGTCGCCCTCTTCGTCGACGACGGCCCACGGTGTATCGGCACCGCAGTCCGGGTGATCCTGCACAGTGCGATACACGGTGCCTCCCTGCTTGTGATCGGTCGGTGGGATTGTGGCCGCCGCCACTGCCATGATCGTTCCGGCGGCCTGCTGCTCATCGTCGGGTTCGTCCTCGTTCCACACGGCGACGATGAAGCCCCGGCAGCGCGGCCCACCGAGGCAGTCGATGAAGCCGCCCGTCGGATACGCGGCCCGCGCCGCCTCCAGCGAGCTGTAGCGGGTGCCGTCCACCCGCCGGCACGGCTGACATGAGTTCTTGTCGAGGGCCTCGCTCGCCACATACGTGCCACGCGGGGCGACCGCGAGGACGGCCATGCGGCCCTCGTTCTGCGCCGCGCTCATGGCGCCGCCGATCGCATCCCTGACACTCGCGTCGGACAGACCGGCCAGGTGGTCGTCGACCTGACCGGCCACCTGCCGGGGGCTGCCGGACCCGAACAAGCGCATCGCCGCACGCACCCCCGACGCGACAAGGTTCCCGCCCAGCAGGCGGGCCGTGGTGCGGGCGATCTGCCGGATCCGGTCCCGGAACGCCGCCGCGGTGACGGCCTCGTCATCCAGCGACCAGTCGGGGATGGTGACGCCCTGCGCTTCGGCCTCCCGCTCGAGTGCCCGGCCGGCCTGCTCGGCGTAGGCACGCATCCGCTTGTACAGCAGGTCCGCGGCCGGGTCGGTGTCCACCTCGAGTGTCGTCAGCCGGTCGAGGTCCTCCGCCTCGGCGGCGGCCTGCACCGCGGCGACGATCTCCTTCCGCTGGCCGTCGACGATGTCCGCCCACGCGGCGAGCGTGTCGTCGACCGCCGTGTGCCACGCCTCGTCCATGGCGGCGAAGTCGACACCGGCGCGGGTCTCCAACTCGGTGGGCTGGCGGCGCAGCCGGCCGGCGGACGCGGTCACCGGGCCGCTCATCAGCGGGATGTCCCGGTCGTCGTCGCCGAACGCCAGCCGGATCCGGTCGAACGTGATCGGACCGAGCCGCTGCTCCAGTTCGGGCAGGAGTGCCGGGTCGCCGCTGTAGGCGGCCGTGACGTGCGCGGCCCACGGGGTGTGCTGCGGCGGCACGTCCGGGGTCCTCGACTGGGTGAGCGCCTCGATGACCAGGCCCCGGACCTGTTGCAGCGTCTCGGACCGGCCGATGCCTCCGGGCTCGGCGTCGCCGATGCTCCACACCCAGCACGGGGAGTCGCCGCCCGCGTTCCAGTGGGCGGCGCCGAACGCTTTGGCGTGCACCGGGCCTACGCCGCGGTCCTCCACGGTGAGGCGGATGGTCTGCTCGAGGTCGTCGCGTTCGGCTTCGGTCCAGGCGCCGCCGTCGTCGCCGAGGAACAGCAGCGTCAGGTGCAGTTCCTCCGGGGCTTCGCCGCCGGCGACTGCGAGGCGGGCCGCGTCCTCGGCGGACGGTATGAGGGCGATCATGCCGCCCTGGGTGTGAGAGTCAGCTGCGGCTGTGAGCGTAGCCATTGGCGCTCCGGGTCGTCGTGAAGAAGCCGCGCAGGTCCATGAGCGGCGCATGCTGCCCGATCTTGAACCGGCCGAACGCGTCCAACCTCGCTTCGTACACGCCGGAGGTGCGTGGCCTGGGTGCGCTGTGCAGTTTCAGCGCGGCGTGTGTGAACGGGCACGAGTAGGCGTGCTGCGTGCACAGGGGCGGGTGCAGCAGCTCGGGTGGCCGGCCCGCCGAGAACCGCACCGCGTGGAGAGCCTGCGCCTGCTGGATGAGCCGCTCCTGGCGGGCTGCCTCCGCCGCCTGCCGCGCCTGCTGCTCGGGCGGGGGTTCGCCGCCGTTCGGTGCGTCACGAGGCGCCTGCTCCGGCTCCGCAGTCGGGGCGCCGCTGCGGGGTGGCTCGTTGACGTCAGTGTCGGTGGTGTCGATGTGCTGGCCGGTGAGCAGCGGCAGCGCCGACGGGGCGCCGGACGGCAGGGTCTTGATGATGACCTTGAGGGCCTGCTCTCGCAGATCCTCGTCGGACGGCTTGTCGGACTCGTCGAAGCCGGTCTCCCTACGGAGGGCGGCGCCGTCGATCTCCATGCGGTCGTACAGCTGGATGGCCTGGTCGGACCGGTCGGGGCGGAGGGTGAGTTCGGACATGTCGTACCAGACGACCCACTGTGCCCAGTCCTGGACGCCGGAGGCGCGGAGCCGGGGCTGGAGGTAGCCGGTGGTGATGGCCTGGCAGATGATCTCCGCGTCGGGCGCGATGTTCACCTTCAGGGACGTTTCGTCGACGGCCCAGGCGTTCCAGTGGTTCAGATCGCCCATGCCGAGGAGGACTTCGGGCGGGATGTTGAGCTGGGTGGCGAGGCGTTTGATCGCCGACTCACGCTTCTCGATGATCTTGTCGTCGATCTTCAGCGTGAAGTCCAGATGCTTGATCTTGTCGACGTACTCGCCCGGCACCTTGATCGGAATCGGTACCGTCGCCGCCGCCGTCCCCGGCGTGCGGATCGCCTCCGCCGCAATCTCGATCCACTCCGCCATGAACGGATCCTCGGCGTCGGCGAACTCCTCCCGCACCGGGAATCTGATCTCGTCCGGCACCAGCCACACACCCGCCGACGCCAACCGGGACAGGTACTGGGCGGTGATGTGCCGGTTCACCAGCTCCAGCTCACGCATCGTCGACCGGGCCGCCCGCGCCGGCGAGTCCGCAAGGTGGTGGTAGCGCTTGTTCGGCCGCCACACCCGGATCGGCGGCAGCGAGTCCCGCGACAGCGGCCGCCAGTTGTAGCCCGACGTGGGACTGTTCTCGTCGATCACCTCGTAGCCGCCGCGCCCGGCACGCACCTCGTCGATGCTGCGCACCGACCAGCGTTCCACCCCGTCGATGTTCTCGACGATGATGTATCCCTCGCCCGGCACGGCGAGCTGCGTCCCCAGCCCGTCCATGATCTGCGCCTGCCCCGCGGGCCCGCCGGCGACCTGCGTCATCAGGTCGACCGCGGTGCCCGCCTCGGCGCGGACGGGCTCGTCGGCGCCCGGCTCGAGCTTCGCGGCGTAGAGGCGGACGCGGGAGAGCATCTTGGCTTCCCAGTCGGTGGCGTACCGGAACTCGCCGAGGCTGTCGTGGTACTGCCAGACCTCTTCCTGCCACATGTCGGTGGTACGCAGCAGTTCGGTGCGCGGCTCTTTGACGGGCGCGGCGGCGGCGGTGACGGCTTGCGGCTGGGGTTCGGGGAGGCTGGGCAGCCTGTTGCGTCCGGTGATGTAGTGCCACCAAGCCACGGCCGTCCTCCTGCTGAGCGGGTATGGGGCGCAGGTTAGGCACGACCACCAGAAGATCATTCCGGGAGGGAGTGAGGGCCGCCCGTGACGAGCCAACGCGGGCGGCCCTCGCCCACCATCCCCCGGAACCCGGCGGGTTCCGCCGCGCCAAGGCTACGGCCTACAACAGCGCGCACCACCCCCGGAGGGAAGGTCACGCCCACTCCTGCGCGGCGAGCAGCCCACCCACCGCCCACACCGCCACCCAGCACAGCAGCGGCACCGGCAGCCCGGCCACCGCCCACACACCCGCGGTGACCCCGGCAGCGATCCAGCCCGACGCGCAGTACGGGCACGACAGCAGATCCGCCAGCCACTGCGGCACCCACCGCGCCCTGTACACGGGCGTCTCCCCGTCCGGGCCCGTCCAGCCACCCACCAGCCTGTGCCGCACCCACAGCATCGGCGGGAAGGTGTCCTCCACGACGAACCGGGTCAGCCGGTAGGTGGCCAGGGACATCACGATGAGCAGGAGCCAGAGATCCATCAGCCCGCCATCCCGTTGATCCATACATGCTTCTGGTGGCTGGTCGGGATGCGGGTATCCACGTACACCGGAACCCCCGCGGCCCCGAGCCGCCAGCAGAATGACAGGTCTTCACCCACCACGTTTCCGGCGCCGTCGACGATCGGATCGAACCACGCGCCGGCCTCCACCCGCTCGAACACCGACCGGTGGACCAGCAGGCACGCGGCGCCAGTGCCCGCCACCCGCACCAGCCCCCGCGGCACCGGCCCCTCCCACTCCGTGAATGCCTTCATCTCATCCGACCAGCCGTGCAGGGTCGGGAAGACGCGGGTCGTCATGCCGCCCATGTCGTCGGGTTCTTCCTCGACGAGCCCGTAGCACAGCGCCCCGACGACGGGCCGCTCTTCACGGTCGGCTGCGGCGAGCAGCGCGTGCAGGGTGTCAGCGCGGAACCCCATGTCCGTGTCGACGGACCACAGCCATTCCGCGTCCCCGGCGAGGAAGGTACGCACGGCCTCGTTACGGACGTGGGCGATCCCGGCCGGCCGGTACCTGACGGGCATGACCCCGCGGATGACTGGAGTGGCAGCGCGTCGGTCGTGCTCCAGCGTGAGGAGCAGCGACTGCATGAAGGTGTGCTGCACCCAGCCTGGGTGCACGTAGCTGACCGTGACATCTCCCCGGCCTGAAGGCCGGGGCTTCATTCCCTCGCGGGAACGAGCTTCCTGATTCATCGGGCCGCGCCTCCCCGGAAGACTCCGGAGCCGGTCTTACCAGCCCTCCCCAGGCGTTTTACCTCTCGGCCAGCCCGGCCGCGAGGATGTTGGTCGCCGCGTTCACGTCGCGGTCGTGGTGCGTGCCGCAGCTCGGGCACGTCCAGGACCGCACGTTCAGCGGCATCTTCTCGTTGACGTGGCTGCACCCCGTGGTGGAGCACAGCTTGGAAGAGGGGAACCATCGGTCCACGAGCAGGAGTTCCCGCCCGTACCAGCCGGTCTTGTACTCCAGCATGCTCCGCAACTCCGACCATGCGGCGTCCGAGATGGCGCGGGCTAGGGAGTGATTCTTGAGCATGTTGCGCACGGTCAGGTCCTCGATGGCCAGGGCTTGGTTCTCGCGTACCAGCCGAGTGGTGACCTTGTGCAGATGATCGCGGCGCCGGTCGGCGATCCGCGCATGAATCCGGGCGACCCGCTGACGCGCCTTGGCCCGGTTGTTCGAGCCCTTGGCTTTGCGGGCAAGCGCCTTCTGCGCCTTCGCCAGCTTCCGCCGGTCGTCCCGTTCGTGACGAGGGTTCGCCACCTTTTCCCCGGTAGACAGGGTGACCAGGTGATCCAGACCAGCGTCGATCCCCACGACCGCGCCCGTATCCGGAAGCGGCGTAATGGTCTCCTCCACCAGGAGCGAGACGAACCAGCGTCCCGCCGCGTCCTGCGACACCGTGACCGTGGACGGCTCCGCGCCCTCGGGCAGCGGACGGTGCCAGCGGATCGGCAACGGCTCCGTGGTCTTGGCGAGCTTGAGCTGGCCATCCCGGAACGAGAAGGCGTTGTTCGCGAACGTCGCTGACTTCCGGGACTTCTTCCGCGACTTGAACTGCGGGTACTTGGCCCGCTTGGCGAAGAAGTTGTTGAACGCCACCTGCTGAGCCCGCAGCGTCTGCTGCAACGGCACGTTCGACACCTCGCGCAGGAACTCGGACTCCTCGTCCTGCTTCCACGCGGTCAGCCACTTCGCCGTATCCACATAGGTGGTGTTCTTGCCCTCGTCCTTGTAGCGGCGTGTCCGCTCGGCCAGGGCCTTGTTCCAGACGTACCGGACGCAGCCGAACGTGCGGTGCAGGAGCGCCGCCTGTTCGGTTGTCGGGTAGAAGCGGTACTTGTACGCCCGCTTGATCGTCTGGGACATGGCTAACACGATAGCCCATGATCGTGTCAAACCTCAAAGTGCGGGCCGGTACCGGCCTATCCCCGCCCTGAAGGACGGGGTTTGCGGCCTTAACGGTCACGATCACTCCACTCATGCCGGTCACCGTATCCGCCCGCCGGCGATCTGCTTTCTGGCCAGCCCCCCGCCCAACGAGCCCTGCCCGCGGCTGGTCGTGCCGACGAGGCGCAGCTGCCAGGCCGGCCACACCATCGCATCCAGCCGGTCGGGTGACCATCCGACCTCCGGGTACCAGGTCGCCAACTGGTCCTCCAGCTCGGGGAACACGCCGGCCATGTGCCAACGCCCCTGTGCGGCGAGAGCGGCAACCGGCTGGGCGCGTACCGCTTTGCCGCGGGTGGCGAGCACCGTGCGGATGGGGATGTTCACCCCGAGCGCCTCCGCGGCAGCGCGGAGCGTGGCCACGGCCATGTCCCCGCCGAAGTTCCGCTCCACGACCAGCTCGTCGGCTTCCCAGTCGACCGCGGCCTGCACCGCCCGCCGGCCCCACTGATCCGGGGACAGCTTGCACGACCGGTCGTCGAGGACGTAGCCGTGGTGCTGCGGCCGGCCCCCGTCCGGGGCGGGCAGTAGCCCGGACTTGCCGACGACCACGATGCCCTGCTCCCCCGCCCCGCCGGAGGGGTCGATACCGACCGCGATGCGGGTGAGGTCGGGTACGTCGGCGGGGCGGACGCGGGTCTCCTCGATGGTGGCGCGTGTCCACAGCGCGTCGGCGACTTCGTCGATCAGCCGGCCGTGCAGCTCCTGCGCGCCGATGTCCGTGCCCGCATACGTCTGCTCGAGCGCGTCTTTCACGGACTGCTCGAGGAAGGGGTTGTCGTACATGGTGGCGTGGGTGTGGACGATGCCGGGGATCTCCCCGGCGAGCATCCGCTTGAGGAGCGGCCGGGGTTTGGGGGTGGTGGCGGCGATCCAGTGGGGGCGCGGCCCGGACCGCAGACCGAAACGCAACTGGTCGTAGGTCTGCTCCATGTACCGCCAGGCCGCGAACTCCTCAAGGACGGCGAGGCAGGAGTTGCCGCCGGCGCGGAGACGTTCGACGTCCTCCGGGGTGTGCGCGCCGAACAGCTTCGCCTGCGACCCGTTGGGCCAGCGGATGACGGTGCCGCCCGGTGCCTGCACGAGGCGGGCGCCGGGGTCCGCGTTGCGGATACCGCCGGGCCCTTCGTACATGGAGGTGACGCCGTCGCCCAGCGTTGGCGCGATGATCGCGATCCAGTGCGGGACCGGGCCGGGCAGGCACGGCGGCCCGTTGACGTGCTGCCGCACGTACTCGGAGCACGCCTTGCTCTTGCCGGCGCCGCGGCCGGCCATGAGTAGCCAGCCCGTCCAGTTGCCGGGTGGGGGGATCTGGTGGGGCTGCGGCTGCCAGCGGGGTTTGAGGAGGCTGTCGAGGAGGGCTGCGGCGCGCTCCGCGACCGCGGCCCGGTCATCGGTGCTCGTCATGCCCCGGATTGTCACCGTCGTCGGTGGCGGCGTGTTCCGGCGCCGGGGCGGGCGTCGCCTCGGTCGGGTCGGCCGCTGGTGTTCTGACGTCCGTGGTGCCAGGTCCAGGTGCGGGCCGGGTGGTGGACGATGCGGGCGCCGGCAGCCATGCAGCCGAGGGTGAAGTGCCAATCTTCGCCGCCGCGCTGGCCGTGGATGGTGCTGCCGGGTGGCGGCTCGTGGAACCCGACCTGCTGTGCCAGTTCCGTGCGCACGAGGATGGTGATGGTGGTTTGGTGGGGGTGGGCGTTGTCCCACGGTTTGCCGAAGAACATGGGGAACGGGTCGGAGCCGCCGACGACGCGGAACCAGGGGTACACGTAGTCGGCGCTGGTGTCGCGCGCGCAGGCGAGGAGCTGCTCGATGTGGTCCGCGTCCATCTCGTCGTCCGAGTCGAGGAACGCCGTCCACTCCGTGTCCACGAGCTCGAGGCCTGCTTGTCGGGTGGTGGCGGCGCCCTTGTGGTGGATGTCCTCGGCGAGTTGGAGGTGTACGGGGATGGTCTGCTGTTGGACGGAGCGGGTGGCGCGGTCGAGGAGTCCGCTGCGCCGTCGGGCCTCGTGGAATGGGACGACGACCGTAACCTCAGACCCCGGCACTGCCCGTCTCCTGCCACGTGATCCCGGGGCACACCCACTGATCCGTTCCCGCTTCTCCGTGCAGGTAGACGTGCTCCTCGTGCTCCCAAGGCACTCCGCAGTGGAACCAGGTGGGGATCAAGTCGTTGAACCGGGCCTCTTCTTCGGTGTGCTCGGCGGCGTGCTCCCTGGCGCCTGACACGTCGATGTCCAGACGACCTTTTGCATCGGTCGCTGCCTGGGCCGTCACGGGCGCACCGCAGTTTGGGATGCGGCATGTGAGCTGGACGGTGCTGCTCTCGGTGGTGGTCATCGCGGTGTTCCCTTCCAGAGGATCTCGTTGTCGCCTTGCACCCGCAGCTCCAGCGTCTTCCACAGCCGGATGCCGTAGTCGGCGTTCGCCGCTTTCGTCCCGTCGAAGTAGTGGAACGACTCCACGCACCAGAAGCTCACGTGCGTCGGATCGGCCCACGCGTTCCACGTCCCCGACAGACAGTCCGGCACACGGATCTCGAACACCCCGCCCCGGCGCAGGACGCGGTGCGCCTCGTTCATCACCGCCAGGCGCGGCTCGCCGGCGGGGATGTGCTCCATCACGTGCGCGGCGCGGATCGCCTCCACCGCACGGTCGCCCACGGGCCACGGGGTGTCCTGCGCCAGCCGCTTCCACTCCCCGTGCCCATTGACCGGGTCGAGGTTCGTCCAGCCTGGGGGCACGATGTGCCCGCCGCCGATCTCCAGTCGCATCAGTGCCGTCCGCTCCCCTCATACCGCAGCCACCGGTTCGCCAGGTGGGTGCCCGGCAACGCGGCCGGGCGCAGCCGCGTCTTACGCAGCACGAACGGCTCCGACACCTGATCCCGTGACGAGCCGTCCGCGATCTCCTTCGCCCACAGGGCGCCCATCCGTTTCACCGCGGGCGTGTGCCGGCGGGCGATCACCCCGGACGCCCACAGCCCCCAGTGCTCCGGATGCTTGGCAGCGCGGTAGCGGTCCGCCTGCCACACCGCGATCCCGTCGGGGTCCTGCCCGGCCCGGCCGACTTCGACGGCCTCGTCGTACAAGCAGTCCCGCCACGGGTGCACCCACTGGGCGATCGGGTCCGCGTGTTCCACAAGGTCGACGGCGAGGGTCGGGGACACGATCCGGTAGGAGGCGTCCACCCAGACGCTCGCGGGCGCGTCCGTGTACTTCCAGGGCTCCAGCTTCGGGGCTTTCGCGGCGCGCACCGGGGGCAGCTCGGGGCGCGGCTCGTGCACGACCGTCCACCCTCGCGGGTCGTCGGGCGGGGTGTCGGTGACGAGGATCCACTCCACGCTGGCCCCGGTCTGCGGGAGAACGGGTTTGACGGTGTCGTAGCCGTCGTAGACCGCGGTGAGGATCGCGACGTCAGCGGGCATCCCGGTACCACCTCACCGTGTCGGCGACGCGGTCCCAGTCGAGCTCGGGCTTCCAGCCGAGCCGGTCCCAGCCCTCCCCGGTCGCGGTGATGTGCACGGGGACTTCGCCGGGCCGCATCGGCAGGTACTCCACACCCGCGGTGCTGCCGGTGACCTCCAGCACGAACTCGGCGAGCTGGTTGACGGTGACGGGCACGCCGGTGCCGGCGTCGAAGGTGGCGTCGTCGCCGTGGGCGGCGGCGTCGATGAGCATGCGGCCGACGTCGTCGCAGTGCACGAGGTCGATGGTCTGGGTGCCGTCGCCCCAGATCGGCAGGGGCCGGCCCTCCCAGGCGGCGCGCGCGAAGGTGGGGAGGATCTTCTGGGGGTGGCCGGGGCCGTGGGCCTGGTGGGGGCCGTAGCCGTTGAAGGCGCGCACCGTGCTGGTGCGGAGGCCGTAGGCGTGGTGCCAGGCGGTGGTGAGGCGGCGTGCGGCGACCTTGGTGGCGGTGTACACGCTGGGGAACGGGTCCGGCATCGAGATGCCGACGTAGGCGGCATTGTGGTGACGGCACCACTCGAGGATGCGGAGTGTGCCGCGGATGTTGACGTCGACGGCGGTCTCCGGGGTGTCGAACAACTCGCTCGTGCCGAGGACGCCGGCGAGGTGGATGACGACGTCGGCGCCCTTGAGGGCGTCGAGCTTGCCCAGGACGTCGTGGCCGAGGCTGGTGTCGAACGCCCACACGTCGTGCCCAGCCTGTTCGGCGGCGTTGATGGTGGCGCGGCCGAAGAAGCCTGCACCGCCGGTGACTGCGATCTTCAAGGGTGTCTCCTGGTTCACCATGGGGTCCGCCCCCACTTGGCTTTGAAGGTCTTGATGTCCTGCGCCGCCTGTTGGTGCAGTTCGGGCCGCTCGTGCATCGACCCGTTCGGGCAGCGGTGCTCGACGGGGATGCCAGGCACGAGGAGCGCGCCGCCCTGCTCGCGGGCGCGCCAGTCGAGGTCGTCGTCGCTCGCCCACCACTTCATGGACTCGTCGGCGCGGAGGCCGTGTTCGCCGCGGAGCATGTAGGCGTAGCCCGTGATGCGCTTGCGGAGGTCGATCGGCTCGGCCTTCGTGTGGAGGATCTGCCGGGTGCCACCGAACTGGTCGGGGTAGGCGAGCACGGCGGTGGTGGAGCGCATGGCGCGGGACAGGCGGTCGATCCAGCCCGGAGGCACGACCACGTCGCTGTTGAGGACGGCGATGTCCCACACGCCGGCGCCTTCCGTGTGTGCGGAGGCGTCGGCGAGGGCGAGGCCGACGTTCCACAGGGTGGAGATGTTCGGTGGGTCCAGCGGGATACGGACGACGCCTGCTTTGCCGTACCACTGCTCCACGTCGACGGGCGGGTCGGACAGGTTGTCGATGATGATGACCCGGTCGACCTGGTCGATGACGGAGCCGACGCAGTCGGTGAGCAGGTCGTGCCGGTCGCGGACGGGGATGACGGCCGCCCGGTAGGGGACGCTCACTGGGGCCGCCATACGGTGCTGTGCGCGGGCCCGGTCTCGGGGCGCAGCGGGGCGTAGTAGTAGCAGGCGAGGGAGCGCCGCCAGTGCTCGCCGGTGATGGGGTCGGGGTGGCCGTGCCACGAGTCCTGGGAGCAGGCGAAGATGACGGTCTGGTTGAACGGCGGCAGCACCTCCACCTCGCGCTGCTGGCCGAGGTAGAGGACGCCGCCCCAGTCGCGTTCCCACTCGGAGTTGAGGAAGACGAGCAGGTTGATGCGCCGCTCGAGCGGCAGCGTCGGATGCGTGTTGAAGTCGACGTGCGTCTCGAGCCTGCCGCCAGGCCCGGTCATGTGCATCCCGCCACCCACATCGTCCGCGGTGAGCGGGCCGATCCCTGTCAGCTCCTCCAGATGCCGGCACATCTGCTGTGAGCGGGCGTGGGTGAAGAAGCGGTTGACGGCCGGGCCCCACATGCGGGAGTCGCCGGCGCGTTTGCCGTACTCCTTCGGGTCGGGGTAGGTCATCCAGCGGGGGTCGTCGCCGGGTGGGAACTCGGCTGCTGCGGCGTGGAGTTCGTCGTCGGGCCAGAGCCCGTCGAGGACGAGGTGCGGGAACGGCTGGGCGTTCGCGAAGGCGGCGCGGTGCTCCTCGGTCAGCGCGTCAGACAGCATGGCGGGTTGTCTCCTGGGGGGGTGGAGGTGTCGGTGTCGAGCCACGACGGGTGGTCGAGGTACCAGGCGACGATGTCGGCGAGGGTGTCGTCGAGGGGGCGTGACGGCTGCCAGCCGGCGGCGGCGAGTTTGCTGCCGTCGAGGGCGTACCGCAGGTCGTGTCCGGGCCGGGAGGCGTGGTAGGCGACGAGTTCGTAGTCGAGGGGCCGGCCGAGGATGCGGGCGATGGTTTGGGCGATGTCGAGGTTGGAGCGTTCCTCGCCGACGATGTGCCACATGGAGGGCCGGTCGTGCTGCGGGTACATCTGCGGCTGGTGGTGGGTGATGAGGTGCAGCCAGGCGGCGCCGAACTCGCGGGCGTCGATCCAGTGGCGTGAGCCGGGTTGGCCGTCGGGGCTGGAGTGGATGGGCACGGTCTCCCCGGCGAGGATCTTGCGGATGGTGAGGGGGACGAACTTCTCCGGGTCCTGGCCGGGGCCGATGAGGTTCATGGTGCGGGTCAGTACGACGGGCACGCCGTAGGTGCGCCAGTACGCCGTGCAGATGGCGGACTGAGCGGCCTTGCTCGCGCTGTACGGGTTGGAGGGCAGGACGGTGTCCCACTCGCGGTGCGCGTAGCCGGCCGGGGCGGGCCCGTACTCCTCGTCGGTGCCCATCTGGAGCAGCATCCGCGGGCGCGCCTCGCGTGCGTAGTCGAGCACGTTGAGGATCAGCTCGGTGTTGTTGCGGATGAACTCGGCGGGGTGGGCGATGCTGCGGTCGACGTGGGACTCGGAGGCGAGGTTGAGGATGTAGTCGACGCGGCCGATGTCGCGGGCGAGGGTGCGCGGGATGGGGGTGGCGAGGTCGTGCATCACGGTGGTGACGCGGTGCTCGGCGCCGGGTGGGATCGCGGCCGTGATGCGCTGGGAGTTGCCGCGGTGGCGGAGGGTCCAGGGGGTGATGATCTCGGCGCGGGTGTGGGTCAGCAGGTGGTGGAGGACGTGGCTGCCGACGAACCCGCTCGCGCCGGTGAGGAGGATGCGCATGGCGGGGACGGTAGAAGCCCCCCGCGCATGATCATTCCGGGGTGGTGGAGGCGACGAGTTCCCCGACCACCGTCTCCGGGGCGCGGCCGGCGGTGGAGAGGAGGTGCTGCTGGGCGGCGGTGAGCGCCGCGGTCCGCTGCTCCTCGTCGAGGTTGAGCACGCCGAGTGCCGCGCCGACAGCGTCGACGACGATGCGCGCCTCCAGCTCGATGCGGTGCTCGAGCTGGATCTTGGTGGGGGGTTCGACGCCCTGGAGCTTGCACCGCTGCGCCACGATCCGGGCGACGCTGTCGGCGGCTTTGGTGTCGCCCTTCATGGCTTTGGGCCAGAGGGCGGCTTGGAGCCGGTCGAGGCGGGCGATCTCGACGGTGCGGAGCTCGTCGAGGTTCTGGCCCATCTCCTTGAGGTGGTTCTTCAGGGCTTCGTTGACGGCGGTGCAGGCGGCGCCTCTGGAGGCGTAGCCGGTGCGTTCGGCGATGGATTCCCAGTCGAGGCCGGCGAGGGCGAGTTCGACGGCCAGTTTCCGCTTCTCGGCGGCGCGTGCGCGCTGCGCGCGTGATGCGGCCATGGCGTCCTCCTCGTCTCAGGGTCTGGTGCGTTTCAAAATCATCAGGTGGTGAAGTCTCGCAGCTCGCCGGTGGCGGCGTGGACGGGTGGTTCGCCGGTGGTCTCCTGGTAGTGGCGGCACAGATGGTCGGCGGTGTGGAGGTCGGTGTCGCCGCAGGCGAGGGTGTGGGGGCCGAGTTGCCAGGTGTCGCCGGGGCGGGAGATGGGCGCGCTGGTGGGTGCCGTGCCGGTGGCCGGGTCGTCGGGGTCGGGGTAGTGGAGGAGGTAGTCGGCGGTGGCGGCGGTGTAGCCGGTGCCGTCGTAGTCGCCTTCGAGGTAGGAGAGGAGTTCGGCGAGGGCGTCGTTGTCGTAGGTGCCGAGGTCGGCGGTGCGGTTGTCGGCGAGGTTGATGCGGCGGGCGGTGTCGTCGTCGCAGAGGATGAGTTCGCAGCGGGCGGTGGTGTGGCCTTCGGCGGCTAGGGC
This sequence comes from Streptomyces thermospinosisporus, assembly GCF_039526425.1. Lineage (NCBI taxonomy): Bacteria > Bacillati > Actinomycetota > Actinomycetes > Kitasatosporales > Streptomycetaceae > Streptomyces > Streptomyces thermospinosisporus. The sequence goes on along the minus strand of NZ_BAAAIZ010000090.1, from coordinate 76,630 downwards.
TTTGAGGGTGTGGTTGCCGGCGAGGACGGTGAGGGGGCCGTCGGGGATGGCGCGGACGACGAGGCTGCGGTATTGGCCGTTGCGGCGCAGGCTGGCGCGGATCTGGTCGATGTCGCCGTGTTTGGCGTTGCCGGGGAAGGGGGTGAGTTCGTTGAGGGGGATGTCGGTGGTGCGGATGTAGGTGGCGGTGGGGTGGTTGGTGTTGGTGGCCACGGGTTTCCCCCTTGGTTACTGGGTGGCGTGGTTTGATGGTAACGATGCGTGCAACCGGGGTGGCGGCTCATGGGGTCGCGCGCAGGACGAAGGCCCGCACCCGAGGGCGTCGGGGGCGGGCCTTCAGTTCGTGCAGAGGTCAGGCTTGCGGCGGCACCGGCATGACCCACACCTTCTCGGGGCCGACCTTGTCGCACAGATCCTCGATCGGGTCGCGGTGCTCCCAGTCGCTGAGCGGCGTCACCTCGATCGTCTCGCCGTGCACGCGCTCGGCCTCGACGAGCCAGGCCATCAGGTCGTGCTTGTCCAGGCCGTCCGGCGGCATGACGTCGGCGAGGTGCGGGTGCTGCTGCAGCAGGGCGGGCTTGGCCTTGTCGCACGCGTCGGGAAGTTGGTGGGTGAATAGGTTCTGCCCGGTCATGAAGTTGAGGATCTCGTAGATCCCGTCCATGTGGCGGCGGGACAGGAGCTTCTCGGTGGTGACGCTGAGGACGTCGGCGAGCGCGAAGGTCTGGGTGGCCATGTAGCCATCCTCTCTCAGGTGGGCGGGCGGTGGCGGTGGGTTACGACTGGTCGGTGTCGATGGAAAGCTGGCCAGGCGTCTGCATGACGGGCTCGGGCGGCATCAGTGCGTCGAGGGCGGCCTGGTGCTCCGTGTCGCCAGAGGCGCAGAACACCTTGCGGTCGGCGGTAATGGTCCAGCCGGTACCAGTGAGGGCCTTACGGGCTTCGTTCAGGTCGGCGAAGTGGGCGGTGTACTCATCCTCGTCGAACTTGTATTGGCAGACGTCGCAGGCGACGGTGATGCAGGTGTGCTCGCGGATCATGCGGTCTCCTCGGTGCTTGCTGCGCGGCGAACGCGCATCCGCTCCTTGACCTGTTCCTGCGTGGGCTGCTCCCACTTGTGCCAGCCGACGGGCGGCTTCCACTGGCGGGCGTGGCCGCGTTCGTCGAGGTCGCACCAGCGGCAGCCGGACGGGTTCGGAACGGTCATCGGGTGGCCTCGCTGCTCTCGGTGGGGTAGTTGACAGCGCAGAGGAGGTTCTGCCGGGCGTGGGTGCACTGGCCGGACTCGCATCGGCGGGAGCGGAAGCGGAGGCAGCGGTCGGGGTCGTGGTCACAGGCGCCAGTGCGGCACTCGACGGGGAGGTACGGGTAGTCGGTCATGTAACGCGCCTTTCGGTGGCCCTTGCCGTCGGCCCGGTCGCGCCGCGCGTGTAGCGGGGGTGGATCAGGCCGACGCAGGTGCGGTGGGGGGATCAGAAGTGTGGGCATTGCACGTGGTGGCGGCCGTCGCCGTAGCAGTACGGGCAGCGGCTGAGGCGGGCAGCCACGAGGATGATGCGCTTAACGGGGTTCTCCTGCGGGAAGTCAGGCCGGGGGCGGGACCTTGGGGAGGTCAGCCCTCCCAGGCGCGGGCAACGTCGTAGGCGCGGGCGAACGCGGACGCGAGCGGCAGCCGCTGCTCCGGCGGCAGCGTCACCGAAGCGGCCACGCCGTGCTCCCACACAGCGACCGTCACTCCGCCGTCGGCGACAGTGACCTCGGTACCCCAGCCGCTCCAGACGGACGTCCACGACTCACCGGCGGTGAGAGCGTCGATGAGGTGCTGCACGTCCGGAGTCTTCACCCACTCCTCGGTCTCGTTGACGCGGATGACGACTTCGGCTTCGTCCTTGCTGGCGCGCAGCCCGGCGGGGATGACGGTGAGGGTGCCGTCGCTGGTCGTGTAGTCCCACGGCTGCGGGGTGATTTCGGCGACGGCGATGTTCCAGGCGTCCTTGAAGTCCATGGTGGGCCTCCTGTCGTATCGAAGGGTTAGACGGTGAGTGCGAGTTGCGCGGCCTGGTCCAGGTGGTCTGTCAGTTGCGGGTGTTGCGCTTCCACTGCTGCCGCTCGGCGCGCTTCACGCGGCGGCGGGCGGTCTTGCGGGCGCGGCCGGGGGGCTGCCCGCAGCAGTGGCAGTCGCGTCCGCCGGGTCCGTCGGGGCAGTGGCGGCCGATCATTCGGGGCATCGGGGCTCCTCTCGGGTCAGGCGGCGAGGGCCAGCTTGGCGGCGGCCTGCTTGTAGGCCATCTTGCGGGGTCGCTGGCCTTGTTGATGTTGCGCTTTTTGGCTTCGGCGAGGGCCTGCTCCCAGGTCATGGGCAGCGGCTTCAGTTCGGGTTGGGGCCTGGGTTCTCCCTGCTGGTCAGGTGGCTGATGAAGTCGGTGAGGTCGGCGACGAACTCGTTCACGAGGGCGGCGGCCTGCTCGGGCGTGTTGGCGATCAGGTGGTAGATGGGCTGGGTGCAGGGCTCGTCGTGGTGGGAGGGGGTGGGGTCGAGCCACCAGCCCTCGATGACGTACTGGTCTCCGAGGCGTTGGGCGGTGACGTATCCGCCGGGAACGGGCGTGAACGGGGGGACGGTGGGCATTGGGGCCTCCGTTGTGGGGTTAGGCGGCGAGGCGGTGGGCGGCCTGTTCGAAGAGGCGGGCGGCGGTGATGTCGCGGGGGCGGTAGGTGGCGAGGCGGTGGGCGAAGGTGGTGGCGGTGTAGAGCTTGATCTGGGTGGTCTTGCGGGTGCGGCCCTTGAGTTTGATCTTGGTGGTGCGGGCGGCGTCGGCGGTGAGGCCGCGGGAGAAGGCGGCGGCGTAGCGCTTGGCGGTGGTGGGGGGGATGCCGGCGGCGATGAGGTGGGTGCGGGCGGGTTGGGGTTGGCCGGTGTTGGTGGCGCGGTGTGCGCGGCGGGTGGTGCGGGTGTGGGCGGCGCGGGTGCGGAGGGTGGCTCGGCGGGTGCGGGTGGCGGCGTTCATGTGTGGGTTCCCCCTCGGTGTGGCTGGCCCCTTGCTCGGGGTGTAGCTACACGCTATGCCAACTCGGTTCTCATAGTCAAATCCATTGGCCAACTTGGCACGCAAATAATGTTCACCTATATTCCTAGCCAAGTCGGTGTGCGATCCTGTCCGTATGAACGCACCCGAGCCAACCCAGGAAGACCGCTACGAGGCCGTTGAACGTCTGAGCCGCGAACTCCGCGAACTCCAGCGCGCCGTCTCGGAGAAGCAGGAAGCCCTCTACAAAGAGATCTTCAACGCCTTCCCAGAGAACCGGGGCGAGGACCGGAAGCGAGGCGTCCTTGCCGAGCTGTCCCGTCGGTCCGGCTGGACACGCGAGTACGTCGCTCAGATCCGTGACGGCAAGATGACCGGAGGCACGCCCTCCGGCTGAGGGAGAGAACGACGAAGGCCCCGCCCGGGAACCCTCCCGGAGCGGGGCCGCACCATGAGACGGATCAGTACTCGCCGGACTCCCGCAACTCCTGTCGCACCGCATCCAGGTTCTCCGGGCAGTACGCCTTCACGCCGGCCACCAGGAGCTTGTTCGCGTCGTCCTTCTTTGTGCCCCAGTCGTCGCCGACCGGGTACAAGCCTCCGCCGCCGAACATCTCGAACATCCACTCAACGCTGTGGCCGTCGTCCAGTTGCTTGCACCACTCCTCCGGGTACGCCAGTAGCGCGGCGTCCGACGGGCTGCCGCTGAAGGGGATCTCGTGCGCGGTCTCTAGGTACTGCTCCTCTCTGCTGAGGGTCTTCGAGGGGCTCGGCTCTGCGGCCGGTTTGTCGTCGTCGCCGGATCCGCAGGCGGTCAGGGCGAGGAGCAGGGCGGCAGCGATCGCGGTGGTGGTTGTGCGCATGGGGTCCCCCCAGTGGTTGTTGTGCTGGGGCGCATCATGGCGGGGCGTGGAGGGATCGTGCAGACACTGTCACTGTTCTGTGACGTGATTGCGCTCGTTGGGGTGGCTGGTGTGGGTGAGGGGGCGGCACACTGCGGTGCATGAGTGTGCGGGTGAGTGTGCAGGCGGACTCGGAGGATGAGTGCGCGGAGGTGTTGGCGCGGCTGGTGGAGGGCGGGTTCGTGCCGGTGTTGACGCCGCGGTTTATGACGGATGGGCGGTGGCTGGCGCGTGCGGTGCCTGCTCCGGCTGGTCGCGGGCGGGAGCCGGCCGAGCGGTAGGTGTGCGACGGCCCCACCACCCGCGGGGGGAAGGGGTGGTGGGGCCGGGTGCGGTGGAGTGTCGCACTGTCAGTGTCGCAGCGCTGTCAAACCGCTCAGCGCCGGGTTTCGCGCTTGGCGGTCTTCCCCTGCTGCGGCTCCTGCTGCGCCCGCTTGAACCATCCTCCGCGGCTCGCCTGATAGGTCGTCTCGTGGCCCTTGAGACGCGGGTCGTCGGGGCTGATGGTCTTCTTGAACCCGAGTGCCATGATGGCGCTCTCCTGTCTCCTCGTCGGGATAGGGGGGCCGGGGCGGGCCGCGCTCTACTTGGTGGTTGGGGCGGCCCGCTCCGGGGCTTATCGGCGGAGCCAGCGCACGAGCGTCCGGGCTGGATTGCTGCCGTCCGGGACGGTCGTGAACGCGGCGCTGCTGCTGTTGTTGTTGTCGTTGTTGTTGCTGGTCAACGGCCCCTCCGGAGCGGCCTCGACCGCGGGGGAGGGGAGGGGCGGGAAGTCGTCCCGGTGCACGCCCGGGGAGACACCCGACCGGCGGCCCTTCATCCGCACCCCTCCGCGGGTGGGGATCCCGGCCTCGGCGAGCGCCGTTTTCACGGCCTGCGCTGGGGCCCCGAGATGCTCGGCGAGGGCGGCCGTGTGGGCGTGCGGTGAGCCCACCTCGTGAAGGGCCCGGACGAGCTGCTCGCGGGTGATCCCGGCGGGCTCCGGGGCGGCCTCGAACGGCTGCCCCTCGGGGCCCCGATCGGGGGTCGGCCCGGGGGCCGTGCCAGGCTCGAGCGGGTTCGGCAGGCGCAGCCCCAGCACGACCGCGGTCACGAGCCATCCGGCCGCCAGGATGGGCACCGCGACGTCCCATCCGGGCCAGCCCCGCAGGAACCCCCCGGCGAGCACCACCAGGGCGAGTCTCAGCAGCGGCCCGGCGGCGATCCACGCAGCGATCCCCCGGCTGATCCGGGATGAGCCGGTCCAGATCGCAACCCATACCCGCACGTCAGCCCCCGATCATCATGAGGACTGCTGCGGCCAGCTCCGAGGGGATCGCCCACAGCGTGCCGTCGCCTGCCGCCGGCCACACGATGCCCGCGATGAGCCCGAGGATCGCGCCTCGTAGCGGGGTGAGCCGCCAGCAGGTCATGAGGATGAGCAGGACGAGGGCGACGGCTCCGATCCCGACGTTGCCGAACGGGCCGGAGCCGCTGCCGACGCCGAGGCCGGTGAGCCCTTGGCTGGTGATCCTCTCGGGGTTCGACCAGATTGAGCCCGCCGCGCTGAACGCGGTAGAGGCGACGAAACCGCAGATCATCGCGGGGTTGTCCTTGAGCCGTACCCGCCCCTCCCCCTTCACGCCGAGCGCGAGGAACAGGGCGAGAGCGAACGCCAGCCCGCCGGCGCCGAGCGCGCCGAAAACGGCTCCTTCCGGGGCTGCCAGGTACACGAGGGATCTCCTAGATCAGGGCGTTGGGCGTGTTCAGCGCGGTAGCGAGCAGGGCGGTTGCCATGGGGATGCGCAGGACCCACAGGACGGGCGGGTGCAGCCGGGCGGGCAGCAGGCGCAGGTAGCCGCTGGCCACGAACTCGGCGCCGACCCACGCGAATCCGGCGAGCGCGATCCCGGCGGGGGTGGCGCTGTTGCCGAGCGGCTCGAGCAGGCCCTCCCGGATCACGGCGTCGAGCTGCAGCGCCCATCCGGCGGCGGCTGCTGAGCCGTTGTAGGCCCACCAGCGCCGGATGCGGCGGCGCCGGTCGGTCTCGGCGGGGTCGGTGTCGGGCTGCGGGGCGGAGGTCTGCGTGATGTGGACGTGCACCCCGGGCGCCTGCTCGGCCGATGCGGGCGGCGCGGGCGGTGCGGGCGGCTCCGGGTCGGCCGGCTGCGGCTCGTCGTGCTTGGGGGCGCGCCTCCACCACTCCGGGTCGGGCGGTGCGGGCATGGCGGGCTCCTGCGGGGCGTGGCCGAACGGGTGGACGTCGTGGGCGTGCAGCAGAGCTCGGGCGCGCAGCTCATCGCCGCCCGGCTCACGGCTCATCTCGGTGCGGCTCACAGGTACATCCCGGTCCCTTCGGTGCCGGCGTCGAGCCGCTCCCGGGCCGCCCTGAGCCGTCGGCCCGCGGTGGCCGGGCTCACGCCCAGCAACAGGGCCGCGGTGTTCTTGGTGAGCCGCTCCCCCTCCTTGAGCCGCGAGACGAGTTCGCAGATCTGCCGCTCCTGCTCGTCGATGTGCGGCTCGTTCACGACCGCGGGGGCGGGGGCGTCGGAGGCTGTCGGGGCCGGCTCGGTCAGCGGCGAGACGGGCTCACCGCGGACGGGCAGGTCATCGGTCTGGTGCGCGAGCAGTGGGAGGGGCTGCGGCTCGCGGGCGCGGGCGGGCGCGGCGACGCTGAGGGCGGTCTGCACGGCCTCGTCGAACCCTGCGGTCTCGGGGCTCGGCTCGGGCTCGACCGGCTCGCGGCTCATCGGCTCACGGCTCACCGGGGGCGGGCTCACCGGCTCAACCGGGGGCAGCTCACCGGCCGCCGTCTGCGGGCCGAGCATGTCACCGAGGGCCTCCCCCGCGCCCTCGGTGAGCCGCTCACGCATCACCGTGGTGAGCCCGTCACCGAGCCGCATGTCCCCCTCGCCGACGTGAGCCATGAGCCGCCACGCACGCAGCGCCGACCACTTGCGGACGATCCGCCACGGGTGGTGAAGCGAGCGGGCGCGCAGGTAGGCGATGCGTCGGAGGGTGGCCGCGTTGCGGCGCTGCGCCTCGGTGTCCCGGCCGGTGGCGTGCACGACGATGCGGCGGGCGAGCAGGCCGAGACCCTCGGCGGACACGGTCATGGCCATGGGGGTGATCGCGAACACGACCGCCTCGCGGGTGGTCGGGGCGATGACCAGGCCGGTGGTGGACGCTGCAGCGGGCAGCAGCCACAGTCCGGCGCGGACGGTGCGGGGCGCCGCCTGGCCGAGCATCGTCAGCCCGACGTAGACGAGCGCGAGGACGAGGACGGCGCCCTCACCGGCGGCGACGACGCCGGCGGCGGTGCCGTGCCGGTGGAGTACGGAGACGATGTTGTCGTAGGTGCCCCATGCGCCGGCGACGCCTGCCGCGATCATCGGCAGGGTCGCGGCGCCGAGCACGATTTTCTGTCCGCGGGTGAGGGTCTGCACGGTGCGCCTCCGGTGCGCTGTGGTGGGGGTTAGTGGCGGGTGGTGAGGCAGAGGGCGGTGTCGCCTGCGTGGCGGGTGTGGGTTGTCTCGGGCAGGTCGGCGCACGGGGTGGGGCCCGGCTGGTGGACGGTGCCGACGATCCGGAGCGCGCCGGGGGTGCAGTCGATGCGCTGCAGTTGGCGGTCGAGGCAGGCGTTCAGCGGCCAGCGGGACGGCCGTGGTTTGGCCGGGATGCTGGCGGTCGGGGTGGCGGTGGGTTCGGGCTGGGCGACGGTCGGGGGCCGGGTGGGCTGCCGGTCGTCGAGGGCGCTGCCGTCGAGGATCAGGTAGGAGACGCCGGCGGCGACGCTCGCGGCGAACGCGGCTATGACGGCGGCGACGACGAGCAGGCGGAGCAGTGTTCGCAGGGTGCGCATGGTGGGTGTCCGGGGTTGGGCCGCGCCCCGCGCTGGGGGTTTCCGCGGGGCGCGGCGGTCGGTGGGGTGAGACGGCGGTCGGGCTTAGATGCCTCCGCCTTGGATGCCGGTGCCGCCGCAGGCGCCGCAGGTGCGCCACACCTGGACGGTCTTGCCGTCGTGGCTGTGGTCGACGACGTGGCCCTTGGCGCCGCCGCAGGCGGGGCAGGCGCGGGCCGGGGGCGGCTGCTGCTCGCTCATCGGCCAACCCCCTCGGCGAGGGCGCGCAGGCGGGCCGCGTACTCGCAGTGGTGGGCGCCGGCCGGAGGCGGCAGGATGTCGACCCAATCGCCGGTGAGGCCGAAGGCGCGGGCCCATCCGCGGACGGTGTGCAGGTCCGTCTCGCGGTTCGGCTGGCGCTCGAGGCGGTCCGCCAGCTCGACGAGCACGGCGCGGGTGGACGGCTGCTGTTGCTGCTGGTTCATTCGTGCGCCGCCCTTGCGCGGAGGCGGCGCGCGTACTCGCCGACCGTGCCGGAGATCGGGGGCAGCATGCTGCGGACGAGGGCCCGCACGAGGCTCTGAGAGCTGCGGGGGCGGACCTCGCGGAGGATGGGGTTCTGCACGGCGCGGAGGGCGTCGCGCAGAATCGGCTCGTCCATGAGGGCCTGCTGCTGCGGGTACCGGTCGAGGTAGTCGGCGGCGAGCGTGACGATGCGCTCGGCGCGGGCCAGTCCGGGGTCTTCGCGCGTCATCAGCCGAGCTCCTTGGCGGCGTGGCGGAGGCGGAGGGCGTACTCGCCGCGGCTGATGCCGGTGAGCTCCGGCAGCGCCCGGTAGGCGCGGTCCATGGCGTCGCGGCTGACCGGGTCGGGCAGGGTGGCCAGGATCGCGTCGTGGGCGACGTCGAGGGCGTGCTCGCGGGTCTCGTGGTCGACGGGCCGGGTGGGCGCGAGCTCGAGGATGGTGGCGGTGACGAGCAGGACCTGTGCGGCGTAGCTCGGCTGGCCGAGCAGGTGGCGTAGGGCTTCGTCTGCGCTGTTGTGGTCGGTACGCTCCATGGCGGACCTGCCCTTTCGTATCGGTTGTGGGTTGGTCCGCCCCGACCCATATGGAGCGGCAACTCCGGGTCGGGGCTTTGTTGTTGGTCAAGTGGCAGCGCTGCTACCACCCAACGACTGTGCAGGGTACCCTACACGCACAGCGCAGGGAAAGGGCGGCGCTCCTGAAACAGGGAGTTGTCGTGACAGACGACGCGGCGAACAACGCGCCGGACGAGGAGGTGCAGCGGGTGCTCGACGCCATCGACGAACTTGGGGCCGACGGCAGCGCGGAGGACCGGGCTCGGCGGCTTACGGCATTGCTCGACCAGTGGCCGGACACCCATGCACGGGTGCGAGCCGCGCGCCAGAGGGCGGTAAAGGAGCTGCACGACGGCGGCATGTCGTACCGGAAGATCGCGGGCATGCTCGGGGTGAGCTTTGGCCGGGTGCGGCAGATCATCGACGGCGAGTCGGCGGGGCCGGCCAAGCGGAAGAAGGCGGAGGGGGCGCAGGATGGGTGACCTGGTGGTGTGGCTGCGCGCGCAGCTCGACGACGACGAGCGGATCGCGCGGGCGACGGAGTGGTGTGCTGGCACCCAAACCTTCAACGGGTGGAATGCGGCCCAAGTCGACGAGGTGGACTGGGAGATCCGATCACGGAACGCGGTGATCGGTTCGGGACTCGGCGAAGAGTTCGCCCGGCACATCGCGGAGCATGATCCGGCGCGGGTGCTGCGCGAGATCGACGCCAAGCGGCGGCTGATCGGACGCATCAACACCCACGCCACCGTCATGGGATGGGATGAGATCCACGGGGACCTGCTGCGCAGCCTCGCCCTGCCCTACGCGGACCGGCCCGGCTACCGCGAGGAGTGGCGCCCGTAGCCCCCTGGACGCACAAAAGAGCCCCCACCGGATGAGCCCGGTGGGGGCTTGTTGCTGAACGAGTGCAGCACTGGCGGGTCGGCAGCAGCGGTACGGCCCGGCCAGCACCACCAGCGTGCCACGCCTCGTCAAGTCGCGGTTGTCAGTGGTGTGCCGCACGCTGGCCGTATGCCGAAGGTGATCGTGTTCCCGCCGGACGAGGAGGGCGGGCGGGCCGTGCGCGCCGGCGGGGTGCGGCTCGGTCGGGCGTTCTCACTGCGGGACGTGGCGGGGTTCCTGCAGACGGCGGGCCTGCCGGAGGTCGACGATCTCGACGTGGCGGGGGCGGAGTGGATCGAGTGGCGTGGTGGGGGCCCGGACGTGTGGGAGCACTGACCGGGGGGTTCCGTCGGGGGGTGGGTGGGCGTAGCGTCGGGGGTCCACATGGGAGGGGCGCCCAGTGTTCGGCCCGCCGCACCGGTTTGGTGTGGCGGGCCGTTGCTGTGGCGGTCGCGCCCGTGGCCGCGGGCCACCGCCTCTGAACACCGTCCGCGCCGGCGTGCAGCGTGGGTTCAGGGTGCCATGTCGGTGGGGGGTTGTTCGGTGGGTGGTTCGAAGGGTGCGGTGAGCTGGTCGAGCCGGGCCCGCCATTCGGTGATGAGCTGCTCGTCGGCGGCGTCGAGTGCGGCCTGGTCCTGCTCGCGGGTGGCGCCGATGGGGACGTGGCGGATGCGGGCGGTGGAGTGGCCGATGCACCAGCCGACGGAGAGGCCGAGGGCCGCGGCGAGGAGGTGGGTCACGCCTGGCCTCCGGGGATCGCGCTGGTCGCGGCTTGGCGGGCGGTTTCCCGCAGCTCGGCGACGAGGGTCTCGACGTCGTGGAGGGAGACGCGGACGGGGACGCGGGCGAAGGGGGCGCGCGCCCACACGGTGACGACCGGGCGGTCGTCGAGGTCGGTGTCCGGCTCCAGTTCAAGGCGGTGGCCGGTGGCGTCTCGGTAGGTCATGGGTTTCTCCGGTTGCAGATGGCTGTGTGGGCGCGGCGCCCTGCCTCGCGGAGGAGGAGCAGGGCGCCGCTGGCGATGGGCCAGACGACGATGGCGATGCCGAGGGTGCGGCCCATCAGGCGGCCTCCTCGTAGGTGTGTGGTTGGGTGCGGGCCCACAGCGGGGGTGCTGTGCGGGCGTCTCGCGGGCTGTGAGGGGCTGTTGCGGTGCGAGAGTCGCGGCGGTGCTTGTTCGGCCGTGAGGCGGGCGCCTGGCGGGCTTCTCGGGCGCGCCACGCTTTGACGGCCCGGTACACGGTGTAGGCGGCGGCCTCGAGGGTGAGGGCTGTGAGGGCGGCGAGGGTGCAGACCCATATGAGGGCGCCGTAGAGGATGTGCAGGCCGGCGTCGGCTATTTCGGTGATCACTGGTGGGCTCCGTCCTGCCGCGCCCCGGCGGCGGGCTCGTCGTCCTCGTCTTCGAGGCGTTGGATCACAGCGCGCATGTCGTCCTCCCACTCGGCGGGGACGTGGATGGGGACGTTGTCGCTGCGGCAGGCCATGGCGGCAAGGTGGCCGTGGTTGCCACCGCGCCAGCACCACCAGCCGACGTGCACGAGGGGCGGCGTCTCGGTTGCCGTCTCGTCGGCCACGCGGCGCACCTGGTCGAGCGCGGCGTCGACGCCGTTGCAGAAGTCGCAGCCGTCCTCCGCCTTGTAGCCGCAACTGCCGGTGGCGGTGCGGATGGCGCGCTCCACGTCGGCGAGGACGACGGCCCGGTCGGTGCGGTGGGCGGCAGGGTCGCAGGCCGGGCAGTGGCAAGGGCCGTCGGTGTACTCAGGAGTCAGGCACCCGGATGACGGCAGCACCGCAAGCACCGCGTCGGCGCGGCTGTAAGCGTTCTGCACGACGGTCTCAGGGCGGCGCATCGACGTGTACTTCGGGCTGTTGTTGCCCTCGGCCCACTGCATCAGCGCTTCGGCGATGCGGTCGCGGAGTGCGGTCTGGGCGTCGGCGTCGGCGCGGGCGGGCGTCAGCTCGTCGAGGATCTCCCGGACGGCCCGGCATACCCGCTCGTGCTGCTCGGGGTAGGTGGCCGTGCGGGGGCCGGGGATGGCGACGGCGTCCCACAACGCGTCGGCGTGCTGCACGGACAGGCCGTGCGTGGTGGTGGTGGGTGGGGCCACGGCAGCAGACACAGCGGCGGACTCGGCGCGCTCCATCGCGGCCCGCAGTGCGGACACGACGGCCGGGGTGCGGATCACCTCGGGGAGGTGCTGCTCCCAGTAGTCGGCCATCTGGCGGATGCGGGCGAGGGCGGCGCGCGCGTGCCTCAGCTCGGCGTGCGCTTCCTCGGTGGCCTGCTCGGTGATCGTGACCTCGGCGATGTCGTCGCGGTCGTCGAGGCCGCCCTCGATCCACGGGACGACGTTCCTGACGAGGTCGTCGTGGTCGAAGTAGTAGTCGCCGTCAGGCTTGGTCTTGATCGTGACGGTGAAGGTGGCGGTGAGCTGGGTCATCGTGGTCTCCGGGTGGTGGGGCCACCCCGTGGCGGGGCGGCCGGGCGGGTCAGATCAGGCAGAAGCGGCGTTGATGCGGCGGGCAGCGGCGAGCGCGGGCGCCAGCCACAAGGCGTTCTCGTCGGGCGTCACGCCGTGCCGGGTGACGGCGTCGCAGGTCTCGGCAGTGGTGCGGAGGATGTGGGCGTAGCAGGCGTCGATGTCCGGGTATTCGCCCGTGAGCGTCGGCGGCTCGGCCGTCTGGGGCGCGAGCTTGTCGGCGGCCTGACGGAGTTCGTCGGCGGGGTTGGTCATGGTGGTGCCTTTCTGGTGGGATCGGATGGCCGGCCGCCCCTGATTGCCGCGGGGGCGGCCGGTGTTGTGGTCATGCGGCTGGCAGGGTCAGCGCGGACAGGCGGCGGGCGGCGGCTTCCGCGTACTTCTCGTTCGCCTCGATGCCGATGGCGCGGCGCCCGGTCTGGCGGGCGGCGTCCAACGTGCTGCCGCTGCCGGCGAACGGGTCGACGACCAGACCGCCGGGCGGGCAGGCGTAGCGGATCAGCGGGTCGAGGACGCCGAGAGGCTTCTCCGTCGGGTGTAGAGCGCGACCGTGCATCGATCGGACCTTGACGACGGACCGCAGCAGTCGGATGCCGTCGGAGCCGTCCCACGTCTTCGCTGCGATCTTCCCGGTGTGCTCGCGAGCCGTGGCCGTTGCGCGCACTCCGCCTTCACCGCCGCCACGCCGCCTGGACCTTTCGGTGGGTACTTCGTGGTGTACGTCGCACCAGTCGCCGCGGTACCAGTGGGTGGCGATCTCGTGGACGCGCTTGAAGCGGTCGGCGGCGAACCCGCTGCCGTTGTGCTTCTCCCAGACGATGTCCTGGCTGAGCTTCCAGTCGGTGAACTCGTCGCGGCGGTTGAGGAACATGCGCATGCTGCCGAAGCACCACATCGACGAGGCGACGGTCGCAGCGAGGGTGGGCCAGCCGTCGGGCCACCGGTCCCAGTCCAGCGCGGTTTCGCCGTAGGGCGGATCGGCGACCACGAGGTCCGCCTTCAGGCCGAGCGCGGGCAGGATCTCCCGCATGTCGCCGAGGTAGAGCTGAAGGCCGGTGTCGGGGTCTTCCCAGTACGGGGTGGTCACGGTGGTGCCTCTCGTGTGGTGGGATCGGATGGCCGGCCGCCCCGATAGCCGCGGGGCGGGCGGTGTGGTCACGGCTAGGCGGTGGCGGTGAACAGGTCGAGCTGATTGCCGAGCGGCCGGTTGGACCACAACACCTCGGTCCGCGCCTTGTCGGTCTTGGCGTTGCCGGTCATCGACGCCTGCGTGTACCGGTGCCAGCCGGCGTACAGCTCGTCGTAGAGCGGGCTGCTGTAGCCGGACAGGACGACCGCGGCTCGACAGTCGGCCAGCGCGGCCGCGAGCTCCCGATGCTCTTCCTCGGTCTTCATCTCGTGCCGGTAGTTCGACCACGGGCGGGTCGTGCCGAGGTACGGCGGATCCACGTACAGCAGCACGTCCGGTTGGGCCCCGTACTTGCCGATCAGGGTGAGCGCGGGCAGGCACTCCAGTGAGACGCCGTGGAGGCGCTCTGCAGCTGCGGCGAGGCGCTGGGCGTAGGCCTCGAGGTAGCCGGGCATCGACGTGGCCGAGCCGGCCGGGTCGATGTAGTGCCGCCAGCCGGTGTTGCGCAGCGTGCCGGAGCGGCCTTGGGCGAGGCGGCACCAGATGCGGCGGGCCAGCTCGAGGTCGTCCTCCGTCGGGTCCCAAGTGGCGGCGAGCTCGGCACGGGAGTGCGGGGTGAGCATGCAGGCGCGGAGCAGCTCGGTGGGCCGGTCGCGGAGGACGCGCCAGAAGGTCATCAGTTCGCCGTCGAGGTCGTTGACGGTTTCCATGCGGGAGGGCTGCTTGGCGAGGAGGACGGAGAGTCCGCCGGCGTAGGGCTCGACGTAGTGCTCGTGCGGGGGCAGGAGGGACACGATCCAGGGGGCTATGCGCTGTTTGCTGCCGAAGTACGGGATGGGCGATCGGACCGCGGTGGTCATGTGCTGCTCCGGGTGGTTGTGGTGGACTGGGTGGGCCGGCCGCCCCGATAGCCGCGGGGCGGGCGGTGCTTGCGTTCACGGGGTGGGGTGGTGGCCGAGGTGCTGCCTCAGCCGGGCCCACCAGGACGGGGGTCGGGCGCTGTCCCGGACGACGGCGAGGTAGGCCGCGGTGGTGATCAGGCCGCGCATCCAGGCCCGGGCGNNGGGGGCGCCCGGCGGGACGGTCAGGCGGCGCAGGGAGTCGACGGCGGCCTGGTCCTCGTCGGTGAACCCGTCCTCCGACCAGATCCGCTCCTGTGCCTGTTCGAGGGCGTAGACGAGCATCGTGCGCTCGGCCACGGTCAGGCTGGCCGTCGTGGGCTGCTGCGGTTCGACGGCGATGGTCGGGCGTTCCAGCTCGGCCACGCGCGCTTCGGCCTCCTCGGCGCGCTGCCGCTCGCGCTGCCAGTCCTCGAAGGTCGGCGCCGCGTCGCCCCGGCCACAGGCCGGGCAGTAGCCGCGAGACACCTCACGCAGGGCTGCAAGTTCCTTGCGCAGGCTCTCCAGCTCGGCGCGGAGGGCGTCGATGTCGGTGAGCTGTTCGTCGGTGAGGCGGTCTGTGCTCATCGGGTGATCTCCTTCGGGGCGCAGTCGGTGCAGGGTGGTGGTGTGGGCCCGGTGGCGGCGGTGCCGCACGGCCAGGCGCCGGGACGACGGATGTGGTAGTCGGGCTTGGCCGGTTCGCTGCTGGTGGTGTCCGGCTTGGTCTGGGTGCGGCCGACGAGGGAGAGCAGGTAGCGGACCAGGTCGCCCTCCTCGCGCATCGCCGCGAGGTCTTCCGGCTGGGGTGCGTTCACGTTTCCGCCATGTCGACGAACCGGCTGTAGTGCAGTTGGGCGGCGACGGTGACCGTGCCGCGGGGGCCGCCGCGGTGCTTGCCGACGATCAGGTCGGCTTCGCCGGCGCGGGCGGTCTCTGCCTCGTAGGCGTCCTCGCGGTGCAGAAGGATCACGATGTCGGCGTCCTGCTCGATGGATCCGGACTCGCGCAGGTCGGCGACCATGGGGGTCTTCTCGTGGCGCTGCTCGGGTCCGCGGTTGAGCTGGGCGAGGACGACGACGGTGATGCCGAACTCCTTGGCGAGGAGTTTCAGTCCGCGGGAGATCATCGATACGGCGACCTGCCGGGACTCGGCTCGTGGGGCCTGCATGAGCTGGAGGTAGTCGACGATCAGCAGGCGCAGGTTCTGGGTGCGGACCATGCTGCGGACGATGGCGCGGAGGCTGGCGAGGGTGACGTGCGGGTTGTCGTCGATGATCAGCGGGGCGTCGCCGATGGCGGGCAGTTTGAGGGCGGCGCGGGCCATGTCCTCGTTGGAGACGACGCCCCGCTTCAGGTGGTGGAGGGCGATCTTCGCTTCGCCGCACAGGACGGTGTTTGCGAGTTCGTCGCGGCTCATCTCCAGGGACACGAAGTAGGTGGTGATGCGGTGGGTGACGGCGGCGGCGCGGGCGAAGCCGGTGGCGAGGGTGGTCTTGCCCATGGCGGGGCGGGCGCCGATGACGACGAGTTGGCCGGGTGCCCAGCCGCCGGAGAGGAGGGCGTCGAGGTCGACGATGCCGGTGGGGATGCGGTGTTCCTGCTTGGGCGGGGTGATGGCGCGTTCGAGGGCGGCGGGCAGCAGTTCGCCGATGGTGGCTGCCTGGGAGACGGAGGTGGGGCGGACGAGGTGGTCGATCTCGGCTTGGAAGGCGGGGACGTCGGTGTCGGGGTCGAAGGCGGGGCTGGTGGCTTTGAGGCGCATGGTGGTGCCGAGGGCGGCAGCGCGGGCGGCGACGGCGATGCGGGCGACGCGGTCGGCCCAGTAGCCGGCGGCGCCGGGCATGGCCTGGTTGTACAGCTCGGAGAGTTGGAGGGCGGTCAGGGGGCGGGTGGCCATGCGGCCTTCGGCGTGCCAGGCGTCGAGTTTGCGGGCGACGGCTTCCCAGCGGATGTCGCCGGAGGTGAGGTGGGGGGCGAGGTCTTCGACGGCGTACCAGATCATGCGGAGGCGTTCGTCGCTGATGTCGGCGGGGTCGAAGCCTTCGGCGGCGAGGTCGTCGACGAGGCGGGGTTGGGCCATGACGGTGGCGGCGAGGATGCGTTCAGCTTCGGGGTCTGCGGGCCCGGTGTGGGGTGCGGTGTCCGGGGCGAGCGTCTCGATGTCGGTGGTCATGTGTAGAGCTCCTCGGCGATCGCTTCGGCGTGGGGGGTGGCGTGGTCCTGCCCGTCGCACTGGGTGCAGGGCTGGGTCTGGCAGAAGTCGAGGAGGCTCACGGGCGGGGCTCCTTCCGGCGGTCGTCGCCGCGGAGCAGGGCGACGCTGCCGCGGCACATCTCGGCGAGGCGGGAGGCGACGCGCGGGCCGGTCA
Source organism: Streptomyces thermospinosisporus (assembly GCF_039526425.1). Classification (NCBI taxonomy): domain Bacteria; kingdom Bacillati; phylum Actinomycetota; class Actinomycetes; order Kitasatosporales; family Streptomycetaceae; genus Streptomyces; species Streptomyces thermospinosisporus. Next base: position 60,057 of record NZ_BAAAIZ010000090.1, on the reverse strand, counting down.
CTTCGGACAGATGGTTGGGCAGCACATCGCTGGTGACGATCACGGGGCGGCGGTTGATGTACCGCTCGTCGAACAGTTCGAACAGTCGCTCCTGCGTCCACTCCGTGGGGCGGGCTGCTGCGAGGTCGTCGATGAACAGCAGGTCACACGTCTGGAGTTCACGCACGAGGGTGCGGCCCTCGCCACTGGGGGCGTCCGGGCGGAGCGCGTCGAACAGCGCCGTCGACCGGAACATCTTGATGACCGGGGTGCCGCGCCAGGAGCGGTCGGCGGCGTACTGCACTTCGAGCCAGCGCCGGCAGGTCTGCCATGCGGTGTGTGTCTTGCCGACGCCGATGTGCCCGGTCAGGAACAGGCTGGCGCCTCCCCAGCCGGCGACCCAGTCGAGGACTTCCTTGGGCAGGTCGATGGGCGGCCGGTACAGGGCGGGGATGCGCTCGTCGAAGCGGTGCAGGGCCGCGTAGCGGCGTTCGACGAGGACGGATTCGCGGGGGCTGAGTTCTTCAGCCGAACTGAAGGACATCGGGGATCTCCTCCTTGGGGATGTCGCTGGGTGCGGTGGGCGGGCCGGCCGGGCGCTGGCCGCGTTGGCGGGCGAGGGCCTGGCGGCGGAGGGTTTCGTACTTGGCGCGGAGCTTTCCGGGGCTGAGGATGTGCGCCTGCCAGAACGGGTCGTTGTGGGCCCAGTCGATGGCGGCGATGGCCTGGTCGGGGGTGACTCCGTCGCGGTCGATCAGGAGGCGGGTGTCGCGGCGCCACGTTTTGGTGATGGTGGGTTTCTTGCCTCCGCCTTGGGCGACGACGTCGGCGAGGTGCTTGCACACGCGCTCGACGTCGTGCCGGATGGGGTTTTCAGCGGATGCCGGAGGCTCCGCGTCTTCTTCTTTCCCTGCTCCCTGTTCCCTGCTCCCTGATCCCTGCTCAGGGCGGAGGGTTTCGCGAGGGCTCTGGAGATCCTCCGGAGGATTTCCGGAAGTCTTCGGAGGGTTGCAAGAGTCCAGGTCAGCGGGGGTGTGGTCGACCTCTTCGGGCCTGGGGTAGCGGGGTTTGCGGGGGTGGCTGACCTTCTGGTGCTCGGCCCAGTTGGTGACGGCCACGAGCTGCTTTCCGGAGGCTTCGTAGAGGGTGATGAGACCCCCTGCGTGAAGGCTCTGGAGATCCTCGCGAGTCCTCTGGAGGATGTCCGGAGCTTCTTCGAGGGGCCAGATGGCGGCTCGGATGAGCCGCGGGTCCGCGAGGCCGACTCCGTTGTCGTCGACGTAGGTCCACAGACCGATGAAGGTCAGGCGCGCGGACAGCGGCTGGTCTGCGATCGCGAGGGAGGTGAAGAACTCCGGCTTGATCGATCGGATGCGAGCCATGGCGTGGAGAGCTTCTTTCGTGTGGTGATGGGCTGCGGACGTCTGGTGTGCAGGGCGTTGCGGGCCGGCACGTCTTGGCAGCGACGTCCTCGCGCTGCCATACTACTTTAAAGATTGGCAAGATTGAAAGGACTGGCAATGACTTACACTCTGGCCATGACTGCTGACCAGGGCATTCAGATCAAGGACGACGGCGTGGCCGAGGTCTCGATGACCCACGCACGCGCGAACCTGACCCAACTCCTGCGCGAGGTGCGGTACGGCAAGCGCCCTGGAGCCTTCACAGAGCGCGGCGACCGAAGTGCCTACGTCGTGCCGCCCGAGTTCTACGAGCAGGCGATCAGGGACCGCGCGATCATCGACGAACTGCACCGGCGCACGCAGGAGCCCGGCACCGGCACCTCCTACGACGAGCAGCGTTCGCGGATCATCCGCGAGGCACTGTCCGCCGCTGCACTCGCTGTCGACTCCTGACACCGCGCCTCCTCCTCTCGTCCGCAAGGGCCCCACCGACCGGGGGCCCTTACTCACGCCGTCAGCCGAACCGCCCGTCACGCGCCGCCGCAGTCCCCCGCCAGCGGCGCACGCCGGACCGGTCCCGCGTCAGCCCGAACCCCGCAGTCCGCGTCACCCCCTCGCGGTGCAGCTGCGCAGCGAGCCGGCCCCAGTCGTGGTCACGGTCAGGCGGGTCAGGAAGCCGATGCCGGTGGGCGACCTCCCAGAACAGGAAGGGCTCACCACTGCGGGCAACCTCCAGGAACACGGGCCGCACGCGGTCGACCCACGCGTCGTAGTCGTCGATCCGCCGGCGCTCCGGCGCCGGGCTCGGGATGCTGCCGTCGAGGGCAGGCTGTATCACTGCCATGAGAGTCCTCCTGGTCAAGGGCCAATCGGGGCGCCGCACTTCTTGCACCAGGCAGCGTGCGGCGGGACAGGCGCGGCGCAGCGCGGGCACTGACTCACGGCTGGCGCCTGCGCCGCTCGGACGGGGGCACCGCGGCACGGTCAGCGATCACCCCGCCGGCCCACACCACGGCGAACATCACCGCGCCCGCCACGGCCGCCACGGTGAGGGAACGGGTCGTCCACCAGGCGGCGAGGGTGGCGCTCGTGCCGAGCCCGACGCCGAGGAGGAAGTGACCGGCCGCCGCCCAACGCCCTGCCCGCCGGGTCACAGCCACTCACCCCTCGACGCGACCACGGTCAGCGCAGCCCGGCGGGCCGCCTGGCTGGCCCGCCGCTTGCCGGACACGATCGCCAGCGCGTCGTGCACGCGGGACTCGTTCAGCGGCGATACGGTCGTCCACGCCCCGGCCGGGAGGCCCGGCCCCGGCGGGATCTCCGCCAGCCCTCGCAGGGCGCGCGGTGTGTGCGCCGGGCACCGGTAGCCGGGCAGGTAGTGGCGGACTCCGTCCGTGGTGCGGCAGTAGCGGTGCTCGCTGCCGATCCAGTGCCCGCACACGCGGGCCGGCTGCTCGCTCACGATGCCACCGCCTCCACCGGCCGCGGCTGCACGCCGAGCTCGTCGAGCTTCCGCCGCAGCTCGCGCTCCTGGGCGTCCTCCAGATGCTTGGGGTGGATGCACTCCACGACCTCGCAGTCGGGTGTGCGCCGCACCATCCCGACCGGGCGGCGGCCCCGGTCGACCGTGAACGCGAGCTGGTTCGCCGTGTACGTGACGCCGCGGATCTTGACGTGCGCGGCGGTGCCGGCGGCCCACGCGAGGTGCCCGCCCGGCAGCGGGCGGGTGCTCCGCTCCCACACGTCCTCGAGCCGGGTGACCGGGTCCATCTCGGGCCGGAGCACCCGCAGTACCTCGGCCCGGATCCGGTCCGGGCCGGCCAGGTGCACGCGCCGCTTCTTCGTCAGCGTGTACCGCTGCCCTTCGGACAGGCCGCCCCACACGCCGGTTTCCTGGCGGGTGGTGAGCGCGTACTGGGCGCAGTCGAGCATCACCGGGCAGCGGAAACACACGCGCTTGGCGGCGTCGATGGCGGCCAGGTTGGTGGGGTGCGGGAACCAGTCCTCCGGCTCGCCCTGCTGGACGCAGGCGGCCTGGTCCCGCCAGTCGGGTCGACGAGGGCTCGTGGGTGTGGTCATGCGACGTCTCCGAAGATCGCGGTGAACAGGGAGTCGGTGCGCTTCCGCATCGGCCGGTCCTCGAGGTGGGGGCCGGCGACGCACTGCGGCATGTCGCAGCCGGGCTTGACCAGCCCGTCGGGGTCGCGGCCGTGCTCGAGGCGGAACGCGACGCGGTAGGCGGTATGGGGCCGGCGGGCGAACCAGAAGGTGGGCAGCCCCTTGGGGGTGGGGCCGGTCCAACGCACGTGCCCGCCGTCGACGGGCTCGGTGTGCCGGCGGAACGCCTCCTCGAGGCTCGCCGGGCGTCCGGAGCGGGGCTCGCACTCGCCGCGGGCGGCCCGCTTGTCGAGCCGCTTGCATTCCTGGCAGTAGGCGATCCCGTCGGGCTCCAGCCGGGCGTACCGGCTCATGTCGTGCCCGGCGGGGCACTGCTCGGGGATGGGGCCGAGGCCGCGCGCCTCGCGGACCTCGAGCCGCTTCTGCCACCGGCCGGTCTCGTCGAGGACGTGCTCCGGGGCGACGCAGTGCGGATAGCCGCAGTCGGCGATGACGTAGCCGCGGGGTGGGCGGCCGTGGTGGATCCGAAAGGCGACGGCGGCGCCGCTGTATCGGTCCTTCCCGTGGCGCATTTGGGGTGTGCCGGTGGAGCCGGCGCGGGGCCCGGTCCACTCGAGATGTCCGCCGTCGACGGGCCGCGTGTAGGCCCGCCACTTCTCCTCGAGGGGGAGCGGCTGCTGCACGGCGTTGGGCAGGCCGTGCGCTTTGCGGAGTCGGCGGACTCGGCTCGCGTCGCAGTGCAGCTCTCGAGCGATGCGGTGGTTGCCGAGGCCCTCGCGGATGAGGGCGAGGATCTCGGCGTCGGTGGCCTTGCTCGGCGCGGGCATCAGGACGCCACCCCCGCAGCGAGTTCGTCGAGGACGATCTCCTCATAGGGCTGGCGCGCGCCCGGCCTGTCCTTCCGCCCGGTCAGCCGCCAGTAGCGGCGCCCACGCGGGAGCTGCTCGGCGAGCACCGGCACCGCCCCCGCCATGACCGCGAGATCCCACAGCGCGTTCCACTCCGCCGGGGGCAGCGCCCCGGACCGCTTGCACTGCACGAACAGGATCTGGCCGGCCTTGATGGCGACGAGGTCGACCTTGCTCTTCGAACCGGCGGTACGCAGCACCTCGTATCCCTCGTCGCGGAGGTGGGCGCGGACGCGGTGCTCAAGGTCCCTGCCGCGCAAATAGTTGGAGCGGCGACTCTTCGGCGTGTCGCTGGTCATGACAATCCCCCCTGGGACGTAGTGGTGGTGGTGCGGGGCTCGATCAGCCCCAATGCCTCAAGAAGCAGGCGGGCCTCGGCCGCATCGCGAGCGACCATCCCGGCGACGTACAGCGACGCCCGCCGCTTCTCCTCGGCCGTCAGGGGCGGCACCCAGGCCGCGACGCGGGCGATCTCCATACCGTCGGCGCCCATCAGCGGCCACCCCCGCCCGGCACATACAGGTGGCCCTCCGTGCACGAGAACGCCCCGTTCGGGAACACCGTGGCGGCGGTCTCCACCCCGCACTTCAGGCACAGCCGGAACTCCTGCGGAGCGAGCGCGAACGGCGCCCGCTGCGGAGCCCGGTGCCGGCCCGACGGGCGAGGCAGCATGGCTCGCGCCACCGCGGTCAGCCCGGACAGGCCACCCGCCAGCGACGCCGCACCGACGGCGAGGCGCTCGTTCACGACGCGCCACCCCCGCACGTGCACCGCTGGTTGATCTCGGTCAGCTCCCGCAGACGCTTGTCCAACTCCCGCGCCTGCGCCCGAAGCTGCTGCACCTCGTCCGAGGCCGTCATCCGGCGGAACCTTCCGCCCTCGATGAGCCGCTCCCCGCGGTAGGCGGCCGACGCGCGCAGCTCCGTGATCTCCGCGGCGGCCTTGAACGCGTCCCGCTCACTGCGGGCGTCATCGCGCTCCTGCATCAGCTTCGCGATCCGCGCATCCCTTACGGCCAGCTCCTGCCGCAGCCGCGCCGTGCTGGTGAACCCGAACATCACGCCACCCCCCGCACCGGCCACGAGCCGTCGATGTCCGCCGGCTCACCACGTCGCGCCAGGTAGGAGGCGAAGCTGTCAGCCCACCGGGCGTGCCAGCCGACCTGAAGCCGGTGCAACGCCTGAGCCGGCACCTGCAAGTTCGGGAACCGCTCGGCGATCTGGCGGGCCACCTCCAGCGCCGCCAGCGCGTCAGCGTCCGCAGAGTGCGCACCCTCCAGCTGCACCCCGTAGTGCGCGGCCAGCGCCTCAAGCGTGCGCTTGCCCCGCCGGTACCGGTCGGTGGCACGGTCGAGGACGAGCGGGTCGACGATCGGCCCCACCGGGCCGCCGAGCCTCTCCCTCACCGTCGGCACACCGTGCCGCCGGCACTCCGCCTCCAGCAGGGTGAGGTCGTAGGGCGCGTTCATCACCACCAGCGGCCCGACCCTCAGCACCCACGCCACCGCGTCGGCGACCTCGTCGACCACCGTCTTCGCGGGCCGGCCATGCGCCCGCGCATACTCCGTGCTGATGCCGTGTACCCGCGCGGCCTCCGCCGGGATCTCCTCCCCGCCCACATCGGACAGCCACCGCTGCACCTGCCCCGACGGGGCGACGAGCGCAGCCGACACCAGCCGCGCCGACAACGGATCCCGACCAGACGTCTCACTGTCGAACGCGGCCAGCGGACCGCGATTCCACGGCCTCGGGGTGCTCATTCCGCACCACCCCCGGCCATCAGCTCGGGCAGCACCACCGCGGTCAGCCGGCCATCCCGCCACGCCTGCATGACCCGCTCGCGTCCGTCCTTCCGGAACGAGACGCGGTGCGAGCGGGCCCGCGCCGGGACGATCTCCACACCCGGCACGTCGTGGATGACGCCCGTCGCCGGGTCCGCCCACTCCGTGGCCCCGGCCGCCGTCAGCTCGGCGAGGATCTTCTTCCGGAACGCCGGCCGCACCTCGGTGACGAACCGCCGTTCCACCTCCTCGGCGACGGTGTCCCGCACCCACGCGGTGAACTTCTGCTCGTCGACGACCCGCGCCTCCGCCTCGCCCGCGGTGACACTGGCGGTGGCGACGACCGTCCCGTCCGGCAGCGTCGCGGCGACCTGCCGTGTGCCGGTCGTCTCCGCAGCCTGCTCGAGCGCCTTCGCGGTCTCGGCGCGGGCCGCCTTGTACTCCGCATCGACGACGTCGAGCAGGGCTTTCAGCACCGCCTCACGGGCCGCTGCTTCCTTGGGGTTCACGCCTCGTCCTCCGCTTCCTCGTCGTCCTCGTCGCGCTCGGCGATGGCCTGGGCGCAGCGGGATTCGTCCTCGTCGCAGAAGTCGAGGTCGCATCCGCTGCCGCAGTTCTGGCAGCCCCAGCCGTTGCAGCCGGGGGCGTCGCAGCCGGAGAAGTACGCGGGCTGCTCGCAGTCGGGGCAGCCACGCTCGTCGGGGACGACGTGGTCCGAGGTGGGGTCGAGAACTGACGCGACGACCGCGCGGCCCCCGAGGTTGGCGGTGAACTCGATCTCTGACATGGGGTGTGATCTCCTTACTGGCGGGGGCGCCCTGCCTGCTGTGGACGGGCAGGACGCCCCCGCCTGTGGGGAAAGGGGTGTGGGTCAGGCAGCGGAGCCGGTGAGAATGGCGGTCATCTCACGGAGCTGCTGAGCGCCGGCTTCGCTGATGGGCAGGCCGTAGGACCGCTCGAACTCCTCGTCGAGGTTGTCGAGACCGGCCGTGGCGGCGGCGGCGCGCAGTTCCTTCTCGGCGGCCTGCGCCTGCTCCTCGGGGCTCTCGCCTTCCGGGTAGCCGTGCTCGCCGTGGTACGGGGTCAGGCCCGCGTCCACGCTCTCCACGAGCTCGCCCTCCACCACGCCCTCGTCGTCCGCCTGGCCCTCGGCCGGGGCGGGCTCGGCGAGCTGCTTGCCCCGCGAGATCAGGAACTTGCCCAGCTCCTGCGTCTCCTCGCCGACCTTCACCGTCGCCGCGAGCACCCCGGCGTCCTTCGCCTTCCGGTAGACATCCCGCACCCCGGCCGGGTCGGTAGCCTTGCCAGCCTCGTCGGCGAGTCTCTGCTCCGGCGGGACACCCTGCGACGGAGCGGGCCGACGCTGCCGCATCTCTGCACGGTGCTCAGCCGGAGGCTCCGCAGGAGTGTCCCTCGGCCCGTGCTCCGCGATCTCCAGATCGGACGACGTCCACAGGTCCAGAGCCATCCCAAACCGCATGCCAGCGTTCCGGATCGCGTCGCCGATGATCTCCTTCACGGCGTCCCCGCCGCGCTTTCCTTCGGCGTTGCCGTAGCCGAGCCGCGTCACCCCGCACACCGTGAGGCGAATCCACAGGCCGCCGTTCTGGTCGTACTGCGGCAGCCCCCGCTCGTCGAGGCTGACGGGCTCCCACGTCCACCCAGGATCGACGTTCAGGAGCCGGTTCGTTGCCTCGGCGTGACCGACGTAGGCCAGATCGATGTGGGCCGAGCTGATGCTGTTGCGGCACTTCTGGCACTTGACGCGCTGGTGGTTCTTGCACGCGCCCTTCATGTCGCGGCAGGCGCCGCACCAGACGCGCGGCAGGTAGCGGATCTCGGTGTCAGGGAACGGCTCGCGGAGCCGTGCGAGGGCGGTGATTTGCTGCTCCGTCAGGGTGGTCACTGTGCGGAGTCCTTCCTGGTGGTGCTGATGAATCGGACTTCCAGCGCGGTGCCGTCATCCACGGGCACCAGCCGCGTCTCGAACGCCTCGGCCGGCAGGTACGGCGTGCCGTACTTCGGCCCGCTGATGGGATGACCGGTGCGGATCATGTAGGCCATGCCCCTCGCCGTCTGATGGCTGCGGTAGGTGTTGACGGACTGCCACACCCCCGGCTCGCGGCGGGCGTTGGCAGCGGCACGCTTGTGATCGGCGCGCGGCCAACGAGACAGCCGGCTCATGCCGCACCCCGCTGTCCCGGCACCGGCCGCGGCGCCACGATCCGGGCCAGCGCCTCCGCCAGCCGCACCACCTGCGCGCCGTACACCGGCACCGTCCCGCCGCCCAGCTCCTCGACCAGCTCTTGCATGCGCTCGTCGAACTCGTGCCGGGCGTGCGAGTCCGGCCCCTGGTGCAGCGCGGACCGCAGCAGGCTGGCCATGTCGCGGAGCTCGTCGACCAGGCCCTCCGGGTCCTCGTCAGCAGCGGTGATCAGCTCCGTGAGCACCGCCCGCGTCAGGTACGCGGTGATGTCGAGCTCGCAGCCGGACGGAGTCGCCTCCACCCGGATCGGGAACGGCCCGTCCACAGGCGTCACACTCATCGGGCGACCTCCTTCGGAGCCACCAGGCCCGCCCACGCCAGCAGCAGCACAGCCGCCTGGAACCGGGCCCACGCCGCCGCCTGCGCGACCGCCTCCGCAGTCGCGCGCACTGGCACCAGCGTCAGACGCACCGGCTGGTCCTTGTCAGCGAGGGCGAGCACCGGCAGCGCCACGAACGCGCCGAACACTCCGACGCCGACGCCGGCCGCGGCCAGCCACTCACTCGGGGATGCAGCAGGCATCACAGATCACCCGCCTCGGTGATCGGCTCGTGGAACCGCCCGCAGGTGCAGCCGTCGACCGTGCACCCGACGTCGTCCCAGTGCCAGTTGAGGGTGTGGCCGCACGTGGCGCACGGGGTGGCAAGGAGCACCCAGCCGAGGTCGTCGCTGGCCGGCGATGGCAGTTCCTCACCGTTCGCGGCGCGGCGCACGGCCGCGACGGTGAACCAACCACCGGAGACGATCCCGACGTCCTCGGCCGCGTCGCGCAGCGCGCGCACCGTGTCCAGCCGCTCCTCCAGCTCGGCGACGCGAGCGAGCAGCCACTCCACAGCCGGGAGCAGCGCCTCCCCCAGCTCGAACGGAACGCGCCGGCGACCGTCGGCCGGGGCCAGCGCCCCGCGGATGTTCAGCGCGTCGGTCCGCAGTGCGGTCAGCTCCGAGTGCTGCCGGGCCTGCCGCTCCTCCATCTCGGCGATCTGGGCCTGGGCTTCGGCCAGATCGGCGGTCGCCTCCCGCAGGCTCTCGCCCAGCGCCTCACGCTCCCCGCGCAGAATCTGGATCTCCGCCCGCATCTCCGGCGACTGCAACAACTGCGCCTTGTCCAGCGCGATTGCAAACGCCGCAGCCGTCACACGGCCCTCATCCATCGCGGCACGGATCACGTCCGCCGCCGCGGCCACACGCATCGGGTTCATGCCGTCACCGCCGATCGCCCGATCAGCGGACCGAACGCGGACTGCACCAGCCGGTACGTCCACGCGAACGACTCGCCCTCCCCGCAGTCCTCCGGGTTCTTCGGCTGCGGGCACGACAGCAGCAGCTCGCCCGACGGGGTGTGCCCCGACGGCACCCACACGTCGCCGTTACGGTCCACGAACTCCGTGCCCGGCAGCGGCGCCTTGTGCAGCGACACCACCCGCGGAGGGTTCTGCGGCCTGAGCTGGATCTGCAATGATGTGGCCATCTGTGGCCCCTCTCTTCTCTCCTGTCGAGGTGTGTGTAGGGGTCGCCGATCGGGGGTCGCCGTGCCGGTCAAAGCGGGCGGCCCTTCGGCGTTTTCACGGGAGGTCAGGCACCGGCGAGCGCCGGCTTCCTCGCGGTGCGGGTGCGGCGCGGCCGGCCGGTCGACGGGCGGGGCCGGGCGTTCTCGCGGGCTTGGCGCTTCGCCTCGGACTCCTCCAACGCGATCTGCGCGATCACGGCGAGGTCGTCCTCGGTGAACTTCAGGCGGCCGGCCATGTAACGGCCGGGGAACTGGCGGCCCTTGCTGCCGTCGCTGGGCCGGTTGTAGCCGTCGCGCAGCCACTTCTCGCCGGTCTTGCTGCCGGCGAGGTGCTCCGCTTCGGTCTTCAGGCCGAGCTTCACGGCGGCCCAGCCGACGTCGTAGTACTCGGCGAGGCCGGCCTCGTCATTCGGGGTGGGGGCGTCCGGCGCCTCGATGGCTGCCATCGGTGTCCTTCCTGTGCTGTGACTCCGGCGGTGGGGCGAGGAGTCGGTGGTCGTCTCGCTGGATCTGCAGGGCGGTGCGCAGGCGCTTGTATGTGGGGGGCCGCATCTTGCGGCGGGCGCCGGTTTCGATCTGGCTGAGGTAGGGGCCAGAGATTCCGGCGGCCGTCGCGCACTCGTTCCTGCTCAGGCCGAGTTCTTTGCGGCGGGTGCGGATAGCCGCCCCGTCCACCTGCACGGTGGGTTGGGGTCTTTCCATGCCTAGAAACTAGCGCACGGATCTAGATGCAAACTAGATGTACGCATGAGTAACTTCGAGATTCCTCTAGTTTCTTCCAGGAACCTCTAGTTTGAGCGTTCGAAACCGGGCGATCACCCTGCGTATCACGCCAAGTACACAGGTGCGTATAGCGGTAGCTAGAGGTAGCTGACATGATTGCGGTATGGCGCATTCCAGCGATCAGACCGCCCGCCACTTGCAGCGACTCGCTGCCCTCGTGGCGCAGCGACGCGCCCAACTCGGCCTCACCAAAGAGAGCGCGGCCAAGACCTGCGGCATCGCGTACATGACCTACTGGAAGATCGAGGACGCCCAGCGCGTCCGCGCAACCACCTACGCCAAACTCGAAGTCGGCTTCGGCCTGCGCGCCGGCTCCTGCAAGGCCGTCCTCGACGGCTCCGCGGACAGCGTCGTCCTCGACGACGGCACCGAACTCATCGACGGTGGGCAGATCAAGCGCCTCGACTCCGACACCCTGAGCGAAGGCATCCCCGACGCCGTCACCCGCTCCGCCATGCTCGTCGCACCCGAGCTGACCGGCCGGCAGATCCAGGAGCTAGGTGAACAGGTCATGGAGGAATTGCGAAGGCGCGGCCTCGTCCCCTAGCCCGCCTGATCTGCGCTGTTCTCCGTACAACCTTTTCGCTGTAACCGAAACGTTACCTCACGGACCGGATGAAATTTCAAACAAGCCTTCCCGTGCGCGTGATGACTATGTGACGCTAGGCGCCCACCTGGGGGTTCTCCGATAGGGCGACATAAGGGGGGCCTATGGCGACTGTGGTCACTGTCGACAGACCTGGCTTCGAGGCACAGGTCATGACGACGGGAAAGCAGATCGTCTGCATCCTGACCCCAGCAGCAGCCCACGACCGCGCGATTCAGGCGCGCGTTCGACGACTGATGCGCGGACAGGGGATCGACTGCCGAAGCTGCGCTGAATGCCCTGTCGGCAAGGCACAGTAGAGACGGTCAGCACGCGGAGAAGGCCGGCGGCAGGGGTGCCCGCCGGCCCATCCGCGACTTCACGCACATCTGGGGGGATGGCGCATGCCCTACGCGGAGCAGCGCGGCAACACATGGCGGGTGCGGTGGAACACCGGCAAGAAACACCCCGTCACCGGCCGCTGGCTCTACGACAGCCAAGGCGGATTCACCACCCGCGACGAGGCCATCGCCTACGGCCTCGACCGCGAATCCGACGTCCGCAACGACCGCTACATCTCCCGCCGCGACGGCTCGCTTCCGATGAGCGAGTACTGCAAGACCTGGCCCGACACGCAGGACGTAGGCCACCTACGGCGCAGAGCCCTCAAATCGATGATCCGCCTGTACATCGAACCACGCTGGGGCGACACAGCCATCGCCGACATCAAGGCATCCGCCGTGCGCGCATGGAAGATGTGGCTCGAGGACCAGCCCAACATCGGCGAGGACTACAGCCGGGAGATCTTCGGCGTCTTCAGCATGATGATGGACGACGCGGTCGAGGACGGCCTGCGCCTGTCCTCCCCCGTCCAGAAGAAGCGGCGCCGCGGCCGGTACAAGAAGAAGCCCCGCGAACGGAAGCGGGAGATGCGCATCGAGGACGTGCACCAACTCGCGTGCAACGCCCTCACCTACTGGGGCTTTCCCGGCTACGTGTTCATCCTGACGATGGCGTTCACCGGGATGAGGCCCGGCGAGTTGTACGCCCTGCGCCGCGAGTACTGCCACCCTGGGTGGCCCGCCACGGACCCGCGGCACGACCCGGCCGAGGAGGTGCGGTACGAGGAGGACATGGAGCGGTACGCGGGTGAGGAGCCGATGCCTGCGATCCGGGTGGAGTGGCAGCACCAGCGGGACGAGGACGGCGAGCTCAAGCTGTTCCCCCCGAAGTACGGAAGCCGGCGAACCCTGGTGGTGCCTCAGTTCCTCGCCGAGCTCCTGGCGTTGCTGCTGAAGTCCCATGACAGCGAGTGGGTGTTCCCGTCAATCAATGGCGGGGAGTTGGCGAACGCCAACTTTTCCTACGCCTACTGGCGGAAGATCGCGGACGGCCAGCCGGAGGTTGAGACGTTCACCCGTGTCCGGGGCGGCCGGGTGCAGACAGTGACCTCGCGGCGCCCCCTGCCCGAGATCCCCGCCGTGAAGAACTGGGCGGGCAAGCGTCTGTACCTGCTGCGCCACGGGCACAAGGAGTGGCTAGACGAGGACGGCCACAGCCGGATCGCCAGCGAGTCGCGGATGGGGCACGAGGTGGCCGGCGTCGAGGGTCTGTACGCCAATGTGACCCCGGCCATGGAGCAGCGGATTGCCGATACGCTCCAGGGGCGGTGGCTGCGGTTCGTTGAGTCTCTCCCTAGCGACTGGGCGCCGTCGTCTCCCACTCCTCTCCCAGTGGATCTTGGGGAGTGGATGAATGCGCAGGTCAAGGCCGCACAGTCTGCGCAGACAGAGACTGGTTCATGAAATTCATCTCCACGAAGAGCTTCATGCCGTTCGTCTGGTACCGCATCGCGCTGGGCATCGTCATCATCGCGCTGGTCGGCACCGGTGCGCTCAGCCCCGACGCGGGGGAACCGGCGCACTGACCGAGCGTTTGCGGCGCTGTGACCGTCCGGTAGCGCACTGTCAGTCCCTGGCCCTAGGCTTGTCCGCATGTCCCCCGAATTAACGACCCCTGGCCCGGTGCGGCCTGCTGCCGAGGTCAACGAGCAGATACGCGCGCTGTGGCTGCGGGCGGGCGGCTCGCTGTCCCCGCAGGAGCGGGCGGAGTACGAGCTTCTGGTGATCGAATGGGCGGCAGCGATCCGCAACCGGGTCGTCGAGGTCGCCTGAGCTCCCCTGCTCCTCCTGCCCTACCGCCCACGTGACCCCGTGTTCCCTGTGCCCCTGTGCCCCCTCTGATTCCCTTGGACCCCTCCGGCCGGTCGCTCAGCGTCCCCCGGCCACCCGCAACACCGCCCCCGTGGTGTAGGAGGCCTCCGGTGACATCAGCCAGGCGACGGCGGCGGCGATCTCGTCGGCCCGCCCCGCGCGGCGCAGCGGCACCGTGGCACCGATCTTCCGCGCCCGGTGCGGTGCGCCCATGGCGGCGTGCATCTCCGTGTCGACGACGCCCGGCGCGACCGCGTTGACGCGGATCCCTTCCGGCCCGAGCTCCTTGGCCAGCCCCACCGTGAGCGCGTCCACGGCGGCCTTGGTCGCCGCGTAGTGCACATACTCACCGGGGCTGCCGAGGGTGGCGGCCCCCGACGAGATGTTGACGATCACGCCCGAGCCCCTGGGCGTCATCAGCTGGGCGGCCCGTCGTGCGCACAGCAGCGTCCCGACCAGATTGACGTCCACGACCCGGCGCAGCGTGCCGGTGTCGACGTCGGCCAACCGGCCGAGCGGCCCGGTCACCGCGGCGTTGTTCACCAGCCCGGTCACCGGCCCCAGCCTGCTCTCGGCCACCTCGAAGAGCCGGTCCACGTCCGCCTCGACGGAGGTGTCGCCCTGGACGGCGACGGCCCGGACCCCGGCAGCCCGCGCCTCGACCACCACCTTCTCGGCCGCGTCCGGGTCCCGGACGTACCCGACGGCCACGTCGTGCCCCTCGGCCGCGAGCCGCCGGCAGGTGGCGGCCCCGATCCCCCGGCTCCCCCCGGTGACCACGGTGACAAGACGCTTCATGACTTCCTCCAGGTGACGGGGCGCGTCATCTCAGGCTCGCAGATGACCGAGCACTTCGTCGCCCAGAGGCATCGGCCGCTCGTCGGGAAGCACGGCGGCAGCCCGTTCCAGCTCACCGGCGCGCACCCGCGCACGGATCTCGGCGGCGAGCGGTGTGACGTCCTCGATGCCCACGATCCACTCGTCGGCGTACCGCGCGACCGCTTCCCCGCCGAGTCCGAGCTGCAGCGAGCGGTACGGCAGCGGGTTGAAATGCAAGTCCCGCTCCGGGTCCCACTGCACCCGTGCGGGCGCCTCGCGCAGCCGCCGCTGCCAGTCGGCCCGGTCACCGTGCAGGGCGGGCACATGGTGCGACAGGCACGCGTTGCGCAGCGCCCAGCAGAAGCCCTCCCGGCTGATCTCCAGGGCCAGCACGGTCTCCTGGTCCCTCTTCGTGCCCCAGCCGCAGCGGTACATCATCCACAGGAACGTCGGCTTGATCCAGGTCATCCGCTCCCGGCGCCAGGACGGCGGGAACCGGCCGTCGCGGGCCGCCGGGCGGCCGATGTCCGGGCGGTAGGCCTGGTAGACGGTGACGGTGGAGTCGGTGTGGCGGGCCCGTACCTCGAAGCGCGGGCGTGTTCGGCCGGTCGGTCGGTCTTCCATGGCGTCAAGGCTCGCCGCCCGCTGCCACAGGCGGCCAGTGATTTTTCCGGTCGGCGCAGCCCCCTTGGCTCCGGGCCCGTCATGGCCAACACTGTGCCGATGACGCAGCGTGTGGAGCTCGCGACCGTGAGGGACCGGCTGGCCGTGGACGAGCTGGTCACCGAGTACGCGGTGGCGGTGGACGACGGGGACTGGGCGGCGTACCGGGGGCTGTTCGCCGAGGACGGGCGGGCCGACTACCGCTCGGCCGGCGGTGTGGAGGGCGACGCCGGCGCGGTGGCTGCCTGGCTGGCGGAGAGCCTCGCGGCGTTTCCGCTGCGCCAGCATCTGATCGTCAACCGCCGGGTGCGGTTCGGGATCTGGGAGCACGACACCGGGGACACGGCGCAGGTGCAGGCCGACTACGTCACCCCGATGGGAGCCGGGACGGGCGGCGACGGTGTCCCGGCCGCGCCCGACTTCGTGTGCGGCGGCCGGTACGCGTTCGCGATGGTGCGCACCCGGGACGGCTGGCGGCTGAGCGAGGTGGTCGTACGGGAGAAGTGGCGGCGCCTTCCCGGCCGGCGGCCCGCCGGTGTGGTCGACTGAGCGGGCACCCCCGCTGATCGACGCGCCCTGTCGCGGATCACCGCCGGGACGCACACTGGAGGCAGCTCGGGGTAGAGAGGCGCCTATGAAGACGCTCGGCCAGTGGCTCGCATCCCCGTGGCGGCGTGCGGTCGCCGCCACGCTCGCGGGCGCCCTGCCTGTCCTGGCTTTCCCCGCCCCGGGGTTGTGGTGGTTCGCCCATGTGGCGCTGGTGCCGTGGATCCTGCTGGCTCGCGGCGCGCCCACGGGCAGGTGGGCGCTGCGGGACGGCTGGTGGGGCGGGTTCGGCTTCATGCTGGCGATGCATCACTGGCTGCTGCCGAACCTGCATGTGTTCACCTTCGTCATCGCCGCGCTGCTCGGAGCGCTGTGGGCGCCGTGGGGCCGGCTGGTGCGCCGGCTGCTGGGCGGCGTGCCGTCGGGGCGGGCGGTGGCGGCTGCGCTGCTGGTGCTCCCCTCGGGCTGGCTGGCGATCGAGCTGGTCCGTTCCTGGCAGGGGCTCGGCGGCCCCTGGGGGGTGCTGGGCGCGAGCCAGTGGCAGGTGGAGCCGGCGCTGCGGCTGGCGTCGGTGGGCGGGATATGGCTGCCGAGCTTCCTGATCGTGGCGGTGAACGTCGCCGTGGCCGTGCTGGTGGCCCTGCGCCGGGCGTGGGTGCCCGCGGTGGCGGGGCTGGCGCTGGTGGCGGTGGCCGTGTCCGCCGCGTGGGTGTGGTCGCCCCGTCCCGTCACTGACGACCATGTGGCCCTCGCCGTGGTGCAGCCGGGCGTGGTCACGGCGGGTGCCGGGGCCCGGTTCGCCCTCGAGGAGCGCCTCACCCGTGAGCTGGGCGGCCGGGACGTGGACCTGATCGTCTGGGGGGAGAGCAGCGTCGGCTTCGACCTGACCGCCCGCACCGACCTGGCGCGCCGGCTGGCCGCGCTGTCCCGGGAGACGGGCGCGGAGATCCTGGTCAATGTCGACGCGCGGCGGGTCGACCGGCCCGGTATCTACAAGAGTTCGGTGCTGGTCGGGCCGGAGGGGCTCACCGGGGACCGCTACGACAAGATGCGGCTGGTCCCGTTCGGCGAGTACATCCCGGCGCGCTCCCTGCTGGGCTGGGCGACCTCCGTCGGCAAGGCGGCGGGCGAGGACCGGATGCGGGGCACCCGGCAGGTGGTGATGGAGTCGGGCGGCGGGCTGCGGTTCGGGCCGATGGTGTGCTTCGAGACCGCCTTCCCCGACATGAGCCGCAGCCTCGCCGAGGACGGCGCCGACCTGCTGCTCGCGCAGTCCTCCACGTCGACGTTCCAGCAGAGCTGGGCGCCCGAGCAGCACGCCTCGCTCGCCGCGCTGCGGGCCGCGGAGACCGGCCGCCCCATGGTGCATGCCACCCTCACCGGTGTGTCGGCCGTGTACGGGCCGAGCGGGCAGCGCATCGGCCCGTGGCTGGGCACGGACGCCAGCACCACCCAGGTGTACGAGGTTCCGCTCGCCCACGGCACCACGCCCTATGTGCGCTTCGGCGACTGGCCGCCGCGGGTCGCCCTGCTGATCCTGGCGTCCTGGGCCGTGACCGCGGCCCTGGTGCGCCTCAGGCGGACGGCTCCCGGACCGCCCGGACCACGCGCTCGCACAGCTCATGAGTGGCCAGCGCGTCCCGGGCGCTGAGCAGCTTGCCCGCACGCACCGCGTCCAGGAAGGCCAGCACCGCCTGCTCGATGCCCCGCTGCCGGGCCACCGGCACCCAGTCGCCGCGACGCCGCACGGTCGGCTGGCCCTTGTGGTCGATCACCTCGGCGAGGTTGACCACCTGACGCTTGGTGTCCTGGCCGGACACCTCCAGGATCTCCTCGGCCGAGCCGCTGAGCCGGTTCATCACCCCGAGGGCGGTGAAGCCGTCCCCGGCGAGCTGGAGCACCACGTGGTGCAGCAGCCCGTCCACGACGCGGGCCCGCACGGTCATGTCGTCGACCGGTCCGGGGACGAGGAAGCGCAGAGTGTCGACGACATGGATGAAGTCGTCGAGGATCATGGTGCGCGGCTCCTCGGGGAGCCCGACGCGGTTCTTCTGCATCACGATCAGCTCGCGCGGGTGGTCCGCGCACTGCGTGTAGCCGGGGGCGTAGCGCCGGTTGAAGCCGACGGCGAGGCTCACCCCGCGCTCCTCTGCGCGCCGCACCAGCCGCTCGGAGTCGGCGAGTTCGTAGGCGAGCGGCTTGTCCACGTAGGTGGGTACGCCGGCCTCGAGCAGCCGGGTCACGATCTGCGGGTGGACCGCGGTCGGCGCGTGCACGAAGGCGGCGTCGAGGTCCTGCGCGAGCAGGGAGTCGAGGTCGGCGTGGCGCTGCCCGTCCGGCAGGTGCATGCTGTCGGCGACCCGGGCGAGGGTCTCCGGCGTGCGCGTCTGCAGGTGCAGCTCGACGCCGGGCTGGAAGCCGAGGACCGGGAGATAGGCCTTCTGCGCGATGTCACCGAGTCCGATGCAGCCGACCTTCACTGGGTGGTCTCCTCTACGGGGGGGGTTCATCTGGATCACGGGGCGGATCTCCGGATCACCGGGCGGATCCGGGAAAGAACTTTCCCTGCCCGGTCACACTGATCGTCGAGACGCAGCCGGTCAAGGGCATCACTACGACGAGGCACAGAGCATGCGGAGAAGACTGACACGCACCGCGTCCCGTGCGGACTCGGCGGACAGCCGGCGCGGCCTGCTCCTCGCTCGCGGCATGGCCTAGAGTGATGGCCGCCGAGACCAGCCAGTCGAGGGGGAGCCCGGCGCCCTGCCGGCCCGGCGGCATCTGCCGGCCCGGTCGTCGAACGCAGCGCGGCAGGGACTTCGACCACCATGTCCGTACGCTCCGCCGGCGCCGCGCGCGCCGGTCTCGTCGCCGACACCGCCCCCGCCCTGCTCGCCGAGCGCGGGATGCGCGGGCCGACCCACCGGGCGGTGGATGTGGCGGCCGGACTGCCGCAGGGCTCCACCTCGAACGTGGCCCGCACCCGCCAGGCCCTGCTGGAGCTGGCCGTGCGACGGCTCGCCGACCGGGAGGCGCGGGTGCTCGCGCTGGATGAGATGCCGGACCCGGCGGCCGGGACGGATTCCCTGGTGGACGCCCTCGCGCTCGCCACCCACCGCGCGCTGACCCGCAACCGCGATCTCACGCCGGCCCGCTACGAACTGGCCCTGGAGGCGACCCGCCGTCCGGAGCTGCGCGCCTACGTCGACGCTGCCGGGGCCCGCTTCCTCGACCAGGTCGTCGCGCTCGTCACGGCGCTGGGCTCCCCGGATCCGGAGCGGCACGCGCTGTCGCTGATCGCCTGGGCGGACGGGCTGATGTTCTCCTGCGTGGCCGGGTCCTACAGCGCCCGGGTATCCGACCTCACCGCATTGCGGGAGAGCCTGCGGGAGCTGCTGGCGGGGATGACCGGGAGCTGAGACTCCAGCACTGATCACGCCTGCGTGTCCGAGAGCGCCACTCCGAACCGAGACGCCTGAACCGCTCGGAGCCGAAACGCCTCAACCGATCGGATCGGAGGTGCCTGGCCCGCCCGGATCCGGAAAACGCCTGGAGACCAGGTGTCCCGCGGGAGAGGATGCCTCCATGACGACCGAGCGCCGCGTACCCGCCGCCGATGCCGATGAACGCACCATGCTGGAGGGGTGGTTGGACTTTCACCGCCAGACCCTCGCCTGGAAGTGCGCGGGCCTGACCGACGAGCAGCTGCGCACCGCGGCAGTGCCGCCCTCCGAGTTGTCCCTGCTGGGGCTGGTGCGGCACATGGCGGACGTGGAGCGGGCCTGGTTCCGCCGGGTGCTGGTGGACGACGACCCCGGCCCCATCTTCTACAGCGAGGCGGATCCGGACGGCGAGTTCCATCTCACCGATGCGGACACCTGGGAGCAGGCCGACACGGCCTGGCAGGAGGAGATCGCCGTCGCCCGGCGCAACGCGGCGGGCTTCGCCCTGGACGACCTCTCCAAGGGCCACAGCCGGCACGCGGGCGGCCCGGTCAGCCTGCGCTGGATCTACACCCACATGATCGAGGAGTACGCGCGGCACAACGGCCACGCCGACCTGATCCGCGAGCGGCTGGACGGCGCCACCGGCGACTGACCGTCACCCCGGAGGACCGGCGGCGCCTCCGTCCGGGGGCGGAGATCACCCGTGCGGGGCATCCTGTGCCCGTCCGGCCCTCGCCAGGCCGCCGGAACCAGCAGAGTGACGCGGGTGCATCGAACGACGACCGCAGCGACGCTCGCAGTGACCGTGGCCCTGTCGGCCCTGACCGGCTGTGTCACGGTGCAGCGTCCCGCCGCACCCGGACCTGCGGCCCCCGCCCAGTCACCGCTCGCCCGTTCCGACGGGCGCACCGGTCCCCAGATCGTGCAGGCACCGGCCCGTGAGGCCCTGGAGATGGCCGGCCCCTCCCGCCGCCCCACCGGGGCTCCCGCCTCCCTGTCACCCCGCGGCAACCAGGCCACGCCCGCACCGGGCGTCACGGCGCCGGCCGACGACCGCTCGCAGCACCGGCCCCGCGCCACGCCCCGGCCGGACCGGACCCCCGGCCGTCCTCCGGCGGACCTCCCCGGCATCCCGGAGCAGGCCCGCCGGGACCTGCGCAGCACACCGGACATCTGCGGCCTGGGCAAGCGCTACGGCGGCTGGCGCGCTGACAGCCCGGAGGCGGCCATCTGCCGGAACGCCTACGGCAGATGACCGCGGCCGGGCGGTGTGTGAACGCAACCGGGCGGGTTGGCGGACCCGTCGGCGCAGGGGCGCTGCCATGCCGGGTCGGTGGACCCGGCGGTGTTGGAGCGCTGCCAGCGCAGATCGGCAGTGCTGGCGGCGTGGGGCGCTGCCATGCCGGGTCGGTGGACCCGGCGGTGTTGGAGCGCTGCCAGCGCAGATCGGCGGACCCGGCGGTGTCAGAGGCGCTGCCTCGGCGGCCCGGCCGCCCCCTCGCCCCCGCCGTCGCCCCTGCCCCCGCCCAGCCTCCGCTCCAGGCGCCGGATGGCGCTGCGCACCCCCGCGCCGTAGCGGTCGTCGGCGAGGGTGCCGGCCGCCGAGCGGGCGCGGTGCAGGTGTACGCGGGCCGCGTCGGGGCGGCCGAGGCGGGCGTAGTCGGCGGCGAGGTCGACGTGCAGGGCCGGGTAGAGGGCGCGCACGGCGACGGCTCCCTCACCGGCGGTCGCGCGGTCGCCGCCCGCCTCCTCGGCCGCCGTCAGCGCCCGTAGGTCCCAGGCCAGTTCGGCCTCCGGGTCGTCCTGGGTGTCGGCGAGGCAGCGAGCCAGGGTGCAGCGGTGCAGCGGGTCGCCGTGCTCGCCCAGCTCCGTCCAGAGGCCGAGCAGCCGGTGCCGGGCCTCCTCCCGGTCCCCGGCGTGGTGGAGCATCACGACCTGGCCGATCCGTGTCAGCAGGTCCTCCGCCGCCACCTGCCGCTGCCCTTCGGCCACCGCACCCTCCGCACCGCTCGCCCGCTGTCCGCTGTCCGCTGTCCGCTGTCCGCTCCGACGCTAACGGCAGCGGACGGCGATGCTGGTCAGCCGCACCGTGAGGGGTGGGCCGAATGATCACGCACGGGGTGCGGGAGCCGGCGTCCCGCACCCGGAAACCGGACCACGGCCCGCGTCAGCCGAGGACGGCCCCCATCTGCCGAGGCACGGCCCGCGTCAGCCGAGGTAGTCAGCCGTGGTTCGGAATGGTCCAGTCGATCGGCTCGTGCCCCTGCGCGGCGACCGCCTCGTTGATCTGGCTGAACGGGCGCGAGCCGAAGAACTTCTTCGCCGACAGCGGCGAGGGGTGCGCCCCCTTGACCACCGCGTGCCGCGACTGGTCGATCAGCGGCAGCTTCTTCTGCGCGTAGTTGCCCCACAGCACGAACACCGCCGGGTCGGGCCGCGAGGCCACCGCGCGGATCACCGCGTCGGTGAACTTCTCCCAGCCGCGGCCCTTGTGCGAGTTGGCCTCGCCCGCGCGGACCGTGAGCACCGCGTTGAGCAGCAGCACGCCCTGCTCGGCCCACGGCATCAGATAGCCGTTGTCCGGGATGGGCGTGCCCAGATCGGCGTTGAGCTCCTTGTAGATGTTCCGCAGCGACGGCGGGATCTTCACCCCGGGGCGGACCGAGAAGCACAGGCCGTGCCCCTGGCCCTCCCCGTGGTACGGGTCCTGTCCGAGGATCAGGACCTTGACCTTGTCGTACGGCGTGGCGTCCAGCGCCGCGAAGACCTCCTCGCGGGGCGGGTAGACGGGACCCTTCGCCCGCTCCTCCTCGACGAACTCGGTCAGCTCCTTGAAGTAGGGCTGCTGCAGCTCGTCGCCCAGAACCCCGCGCCAGGACTCGGGCAGCATGGCGATGTCGGTCACGTCAACGTCCTCACGGTCGTGGTCACTTGCAGGTCTCAGAACCTACCGGTGACCACTGACATCGCGCCCCGCGAACGGTCTTACCCCGCTCTACCAGCTGGTCTTCCGGGACAGCTCCCACAGGGTCATGATCGTGGACGGGTCCAGGGCCCGCTCGGCGCCCGAGATGTCCCGGCTCACCGCCAGGAACTGCCGGCCCTGCCACAGCGGCAGCAGACGGACGTCGTCGACCAGGATCTGCTGGGCCTCCTCGAACTGCTTCACCACGTTGCCGCGGTCGCTCTCCCTGCGGGAGGTGGGCAGCAGCTTCTCGGTGACCTCGGTGACCTCGTACGGGGTGCCCAGCGCGTTCTGCTTCCCGACGAACGGGGCGATGTAGTTGTCCGGGTCCGGGAAGTCCGGGAACCAGCCACGGCCGAACACCGGGTACTCGCCCTTCTGGTAGCCGGTGACGTACGTCTTCCAGGGCCGGCTCTTGAGCGTGATCTTGAACAGGCCGGAGGAGTCCAGCTGCCGCTTCAGCTCCTTGAACAGCAGCGCCGTCTCCGAGCCGTAGCGGTCGGTGGTGTACCAGAAGGTGAGCGGCACCGGTTCGGTGATGCCCGCCTCGGTGAGGATCTGCCGGGCCTTGTCGACGCTCGGCTCGCCGAAGTCGTCGAAGAAGCCGGTCGTGTGGCCGGTCACCCCCTTGGGGACCATGGAGTACAGGGGGTCGACGGTGTCCTTGTAGACCTTGTGCGCGATGGCCCCGCGGTCGACGATCTGGGCGATGGCCTGGCGGACCGCCTTCTTGCCGACCCAGGGGTGCTTGGGGTTGAACACCAGGTAGCTGATGTCGGCGCCGGTGCCCTCGACCAGCTGGAGCTCCTCCTCCTTGGAGGTCTTGCCCTGGAGCTTTATGACGTCGGCGGCGGCCAGACCGCGGTCGGTGAGGTCGATCTGCTCGTCCCGGAGCGCCTTGACCATGGAGGCGGAGTCCTGGAAGTAGCGGATCGTCACCGCGTTGTTCTTGCGCTCCGCGTAACCCTTGTACTTGTCGTTGCGGACGAGTTCGGCCCGCTTGCCCTCCTCGTAGGCCTCGAGCTTGTACGGCCCGGAGCCGACGATGGTCTGCTCCTTGCGGAGACTGTCCGCCGGGTAGGCCTTCGGGGAGACGATCGCCATGGCGGGCGTGGAGAGCACGAACGGGAAGGTGGCGTCGGGCTGGTTGAGGTGGAAGACGACCTCGCGCTCGTTGGGCACCTGCACCCGGTCGAGGCTGGTCAGCAGACCGGCCGGGCCACCGTTGACGTTGATCCTGCGGATCCGGTCGATGGAGTGCTTGACCGCCTTGGCGTCGAGAGGGGTGCCGTCGGAGAACTCCAGGCCCTCACGCATCTCGCAGCGGAAGACGCGGTTGGAGCTGTCGGTGAACTCACAGTTCTCCGCGGCGTCCGGCTGCGGTGTGGACGAGCCGACGGGGTAGCTCAGCAGGGTCTGATAGATGTTGCGGAACAGTTCCCAGGAGCCGTCCCAGGAGGCGGCAGGATCCAGCGTGCTGGGGGCACTGGTCGTTCCGACAACGATCGGTCCCTCGTCCTCCGGGGTGTCGGACGACAGGACGCCACAGCCGGCGACCAGCGCCGATATGGACGCGATGGCCGCCACGCGCCGCAGGCATCGGTTCCGGTTGAACACGCGCACGCTCCTCGATCTGCCATACCAAGGGTCGGCAGACCTTACCGCAGTGTTCCGCCTGGTGGCTGCACTCCGTACGGTCCTTGAGACGAGACGCCCGATGACTACGTTGTCAAAGGTCCTGTGCGGCTCCGATACACCGGCACGGACGCCGTTTTCGTCAAGGGCGCCCGTGCCGGGATCGTGCTGACGCCGGCACATCCGATACCGGCGTCAGCACATGAGGTGCCGCTCGGCTCAGGCGACACCCGCGTTCAGGAAGATGCCGCCGTCGACCACCAGGGTCTGTCCGGTCACCCAGTCCGACTGCTCGGAGGTCAGGAAGGCCGCGGCGCCCCCGATGTCGGAGGGCACGCCGAGCCGGCCCAGCGGGTAGGCCGCGGCGGCCTCCGCCTCCCGGCCCTCGTAGAGCGCCTGGGCGAACTTGGTCTTGACCACGGCCGGGGCGATCGCGTTGACCCGCACCTTGGGCGCGAACTCGTGCGCCAGCTGGACGGTCAGGTTGATCATCGCGGCCTTGCTGACGCCGTAGGCGCCGATGAAGGGCGAGGGCGCGAGGCCCGCGACGGAGGCGATGTTGACGATCGCGCCGCCGTTGTCCTTCTGCCAGGCGTGCCAGGTGCGCTGGGCGAAGCCGAGGGCAGAGATCACATTGGTCTCGAACACCTTGCGGGCCACGTTCAGGTCGAGGTCGGCGATCGGCCCGAACACCGGGTTGGTCCCGGCGTTGTTGACCAGGAAGTCGACCCGGCCGAAGGTCTCCATGGTGCGCTCGACGGCGGCGGCCTGGTGCTGCTCGTCGTGCGCCTTGCCGACGACGTACATGGCGCGGTCGGCGCCGAGCCGCTCGACGGCCTCCTTGAGGGAGTCCTCGTTGCGGCCGGTGATGCAGACGCGGTCACCGCGGGCGACGAGGGCCTCGGCGACGCCGTAGCCGATGCCCCGGCTGGCGCCGGTGACCAGGGCGACCTTGCCCGAGAGTTCCACTGAAGTCATGTTCCGGTCTTCCTAGTCGAGGGGTCCGCCGGCCACGTACAGCACCTGGCCGGAGACGAATCCTGCCGCGTCGCCGGTGAAGAAGGCGATCGCGTTGGCGACGTCCTCGGGCTCGCCGACGCGGGCGACGGGGATCTGGGTGGCGGCGGCGGCCTTGAAGTCCTCGAAGCCCATGCCGACCCGCTCCGCGGTGGCCTTGGTCATCTCGGTGGCGATGAAGCCGGGGGCGACGGCGTTGGCGGTGACGCCGAACTTGCCGAGCTCCTTGGCGAGGGTCTTGGTGAAGCCCTGCAGACCGGCCTTGGCGGCGGAGTAGTTGACCTGGCCGCGGTTGCCGAGCGCGGAGGAGGACGACAGGTTGACGATCCGGCCGAAGCCGGCGTCCACCATGTGCTTCTGGCAGGCCCGCGACATCAGGAAGGCGCCGCGCAGGTGCACGTTCATGACGGTGTCCCAGTCGGAGACGCTCATCTTGAACAGCAGGTTGTCGCGGAGCACGCCCGCGTTGTTCACCAGGATGGTGGGGGCGCCGAGCTCCTCGGTGATCCGCGCGACGGCGGCCTCGACCTGCGCCTCGTCGGAGACGTCACAGCCCACCGCGATGGCCCTGCCGCCGGCGGCGGTGATCTTCTCGACGGTGTCCTTGCACGCGGCCTCGTCGAGGTCGAGCACGGCGACCGCGCGGCCCTCGGCGGCCAGTCGTACGGCGGTGGCGGCGCCGATTCCGCGCGCGGCGCCGGTGACGACCGCGACCCGCTGCTCAGTGGTGGACATTGCTGCTTCTCCTCGCCCTTGGGATGCGGCTCCTGCGGCCGTCACCCATGGGTGAGCGACCGCTTAGTACCTTCAGCAGACGTGACGCTAGAAGCCCTGGCACCCGGTGTCAACGGCACACCCGCGTCTGTGATCCATTCCCCGCCGCTTCCCCCCTCAGCCCGGCCACCTTCTGGCTTCGGCCCGGACCGCCCCTCGCTCGGTTCGGCCCGCCCTTCGCTTCGGCCCTGACCGGTCGGGGTGCGGGGCGATATCGCGCGCCGGCCGTCCGCGGCACCCGATCGGCCTACGGCTGCGCGCCCCGGCGCCGGGCCGCCCCTAGCGTCGAAACGCGAGCCACCCGCGAGGGGAAAGGAGGCGCGTCATGCGTCGTCGCACCGGTGCCCTGGGCACGCTGATCGCGCTCGCCGCGACCCTGCCCCTGGCCGGCACCGCGCACGCCGGGCCCGATGTGGACCTGGACTGCGGTGACTTCCGCTGGCAGGAGGACGCCCAGCTGGTGTTCGACGCGGACCGGCGTGATCCGCACCGGCTGGACGAGGACGCGGGTCCCGACGACGGCATCGCCTGCGAGGCACTCCCCCGCCGCTACGACCAGGGCGACACCTCCTCCATGAGCCGCCCCCGGCCCGGCACCCCCACGCCCGCCCCGGTCACCACGTCTCCCACCTCCGCCGCTCCGGGCACTCCGACCCCGACCCCCGCATCCACTCCCACGCGCACCGCGCCCCCGGCCACGGCCACGGCGACCGCGGCCACCGGCAGCGCTCCCGCCGTGCCGCCCACGACGGCGGCGCCCTCCCCGCCGCGGGGAGTTGCGGGCGGACTGGGCGGCGCGTCGGACGCGGGACCGGCCGCCTGGGAGGTGGCGGTCGGCGCGGTGTTCGTGGCGAGCGCGGCCGCGGCGGGCGGCTACCTGATCAGGCGCCGCCGCGCCTGACGCCGTTCACGCACCAGCAAGCCGGTCACCGCACCAGCACCTGAAGGAGCCGCTCCGTCTCGGCCGCCGGGTCGGCGGTGAGCCCGGTGTGCACCGGGCCGGGCTGCACGATGGTGGAGCGGGGCGCGATCAGCCAGCGGAAGCGCCGCCCGGCGTCGTCCCGTGCCGCCTGGCCCGCCGCGTCGCCGCCCGCGCACACCTGCTCGACGGCCCGCAGCGCGGCACGCACCCCGGCCAGGTCCACGTCCGGGTCGAGGGCCAGCAGCCTGGCCTCGTCGAGATGGGTGCGGGCGGCGACGAACCCGAGGGGCCGGCAGTACACCAGCACCCCGGCGTTGATGCACTCGCCGCGTTCGATGCGCGGGACCACACGCAGCACGGCGTACTCGTAGACATGGCGGCCGCTCGCCTGACGGTTGCTCATCGGTCGCCTCCGAGTCCCTGGATGCGCTGGTGGACGGTGGGGGCGCGGTCGAGCAGCGGCCGGGCGTAGGCGCGGCGCAGCTCCTCGGGGGTGTCGAAGCCCGGCTCGCCGGTCAGCCAGGCGTCCGGGATCTCGGCGGTGACCTCGGCGAGCAGGTCCTCGGTGACCTGCGGGCCGAGGTCGGCCGCGGCGGACGCCACGTCGGGGGCGAAGGGCCGCAGGGCGTGGTCGCCGGCGTCGTAGGGGCGGGCGGCCAGGGCGGCGGCGCCGGGCCAGTTGTGGTGCCAGATCATGGTCGCCCCGTGGTCCACGAGCCACAGCTCGCCGCGCCGGCGCAGCAGGTTGGGGTTGCGCCAGGAGCGGTCCACGTTGCCCACCAGGGCGTCGAACCAGACGATCCGCCCGGCCTCCTCTGCGCTCACGTCGAAGGCGAGCGGGTCGAAACCGAGCGCCCCGGAGAGGAAGTCCATGCCGAGGTTGGTGCCACCGCTGGACTTGAGCAGCTGCTGCACCTCCTCGTCGGGTTCGCCAAGACCGAGCACGGGATCGACCTCGACGGTCACCACGCGCGGCACGCGCAGTCCCAGCCGGCGGGCGAGTTCCGCGCAGACCACCTCGGCCACCAGGGTCTTGCGGCCCTGTCCTGCGCCGGTGAACTTCAGGACGTAGGTGCCGAGGTCGTCGGCCTCGATCAGTCCGGGCAGCGAGCCGCCCTCGCGCAGCGGCGCGATGTACCGGGTGGCGGTGACTTCCTTGAGCATCGCCCCAGGCTACTGGCGTGTCCCCGCAGGTCGGGCGCGCCCGGGGCCAAAGCGTGCGCGTGCGGCGGCCGGGCCCGGCCTGCCTCCCTGTTGCTCCCGGCCGGTCCGGCTGCGGCAGATCGTGAACGGGGCGGGCCCGCGGGCCGTACCTGAGACCGGATCGCGAACCCGACCGGAAGGAAGTCCCCGGCATGACCAGCGCATCGCAGCAGCCCGCACCGGGACCGGCGCGTCGGACCGTCGTGGCGGCGGTCGGAGCGGCGGGTCTCACCGCCGCGCTGACCGCGTGCTCCGGCTCGGACGACGGCGGCTCCACCTCGGTGGGCGCCGGCTCGGACGGCAAGGGCGGCGGGGGTTCGGGCGGGGGCGACGCGGCCGCCGGTGGTACCGCCCTGGCGTCCACCGCGGACATCCCCGAGGGCGGCGGCAAGGTGTTCGCCGACAAGAAAGTGGTGGTGACGCAGCCGAAGGCGGGCGAGTTCAAAGCGTTCTCGGCGACCTGCACCCATCGGGGCTGTGTGGTCAAAGGCATCGCCGACGGGGTCATCAACTGCCCCTGCCACAACAGCAGGTTCTCCATCGCCGACGGCAGTGTGCAGGGCGGGCCGGCACCCGAGCCGCTGCCCGCCGTGGAGATCACCGTGAACGGGGACTCCATCACGCTCGCCTGACCGGTCAGTACCGGACCGTACGGCACTGGCGGGCGCGGGTGTCCGCGGGGCCGGGCTCGTCGGGCGGGCCGGTCAGGTGGGTCAGCAGTTCGCCGGTGGTCGTCAGGGTGGCGACCAGGGCGAGGGTGTGGCGGATCAGGGCGCGGGTGTAGTCGGCGGGCACGCCCGCGATGGCGTCCGTGGGGACGACCACGGTGTATCCGCGGTTCACCGCGTCGAACACGGCGTTGGGCACGGCCACATTGGCCGAGACGCCGGTCACGATCAGGGTGTGGCAGCCGAGGTTGCGCAGCAGTGCGTCGGCCTCGGTGCCCTGGATCGGGGAGAGCCCGTGCAGCCGCCGCACCACGAGGTCCTCGTCGGTGACCTCGATCGGGGCGGCGACGCGGACGGCGGCGCTGCCGGTCAGCTGCCGTACCGGGAGCCGTTCGGCGGCGCGGAACAGCCGGGCGTTGCGGCCGGCGCCCCGGCCGTCCGGGCGGCGTTCGGCGACGGCGTGCAGCACCTGGACGCCGCATGCGTGCGCGGCGGCGACCAGGCGGGCGATGTTGCCGAGGGCGCCCGAGGAGCGGGCCTCCTCGGCGAGTTCGGGCAGCGCGCTGCCGGCTCCGACGACGCCCTCCTGGCACTCGACGGTGAGCAGGGCGGTGCCGGCCGCGTCGAGCGGGTGGCCGAGCTGGGTGTGTAACGGCACGGTTCCCCCTGGGCGTCGGCTGGTGGGCGGGGTGAGGTTAGTCACGATTGCGTGCGGAAGGAAGACATCTCATCCTTCTCTGACGTGATGTCAGAGGATCATCTCTGGCACGACGTGGGAGCAGGACGGGAACAAGAGGGGGACGTATGGCCGCCACGCAGCGCCGGGGCCGGAAGATCATGATGACGCCCGGTGAGCTGGACGAGTTCCTCACCACGCAGCGCACCTGCCGGGTCGCCACGGTGTCCGCGGACGGCATGCCGCACGTCAGCGCCCTGTGGTTCGTCTGGGACGGCACCTCGCTGTGGCTGTACTCGGTGGTGCGGAGCAAGCGGTGGGCGCAGCTGCGCCGGGATCCGCGGGTGGCGGTCGTGGTGGACACCGGCGAGGAGTACGAGGAGCTGCGCGGGGTGGAGCTGTCGGGCCGGGTGGAGTTCGTGGGCGAGATTCCGCGCACCGGTGAGCTGTGCGCCGAACTCGATGTCCCCGAGACGCTGTTCGCCCGCAAGAACTTCGGGCTGGACGAGATGCCGCACGACGGCCGGCACGCCTGGCTGCGGCTGACCCCGGAGAAGATCGTGTCCTGGGACTTCAGAAAGCTGGGCGCGGTGCGGTAGCCGGTCGGAAAGCCGGGCGCAGTGAAGCAGCCAGACTCATCCGGCCTTCCTGCCCGCCTCCTGGAGCGCGTGCACCGCGGCCCGGATCGACGGGCGGCGGTCGGCGTCCGCGCGCCAGACGACCAAGACATGCCTGCGCACCCGCTGCTTGAGCGGCACGGTGACGACGCCGTCGGGCAGCGGATTGCGCCCGAGCATCGGGGCGATGCACACGCCCAGGCCCGCGGAGACCAGGGCGAGCTGGGTGTGGCTCTCGGCGGCCTGGTGGCCGATGACGGGCTCGACGCCCCTGGAGCGCAGGGTGAACATCAGCCACTCGTGGCAGAACTCGCCCTCGCCCCAGGTGATCCACTCGTCCTCGGCGAGTTCGGCGAGGTCGACCTCGTCGCGGCCGGCGAGCCGGTGACCGGCGGGGACGGCGACGTCGGCCGGGTCGTCGAGGATGGGTGCCTTGACCAGCCCGTCGGGCAGCGGCAGCGGCTTGTTGTACCAGTCGAGGACCACCGCGAGGTCCAGATCGCCCCGCACGACTCCGGCGATGCCGTTCTCCGGCTCCAGTTCGCGGGAGCGCACCCGGAGCGCCGGATGCTCCTCGCGCAGGGCGGCGAGGGCGAGCGGGAACAGTCCGCGGGCGGCGGTGGGGAACGCCGAGATGCGCAGTTCTCCGGCGACTTGGCCGCGCTGCGCCTCCAGGTCGGCCTGGGCGAGCTCGACCTGGGAGAGGATGCGCGCGGCGTGCCCGGCGAGCAGCCGTCCGGCGTCGGTGAGCCGGACGCCCCGGCCGTGCTTGGCGAGCAGCCGCTGCCCCGCCTCGCGCCGGGCCACCGCGCCGGTCTCGTCCGTGACGGGCACCCAGACGTTCATGCCGCTGCGGCCGTGGGCCGTGATCCCGCGCCGGGCCAGCGCCTCGAGCAGCGCCTCCCGGCGCCGGGTGTAGGAGGCCGCCACCGCCTCGGGGCCGACCGTGCGGGCGGTGCGCAGCCGCACCAGGGCGCGCTGCAGCAGGAGGCTGACCCAGCCCGGCCCGAGCCGCTGCCGCCCCCGCACCAGGTCCACCGTCACCGGGTCGCCGGTGAGGACCGCCAGCCGCAGATCGGGTCCGTAGGCCTTGGCGGCGGAGCGGACGAAGGCCCAGCTGCGGGTCGTACCGGCGAGCGGGTGCAGCGGCAGTCCGGCGATGAGCGGCGTCAACGACGAGCCGGAGGACCTGGGCCTGCCCCACTGGGCCGGCGTCGTCCCCCTGCGCAAGGGCTACGGCACACCGATCGCCGACCCGGATCTGGCTCCGGGCACCGGACTCCCGCAGTACCTGCGGGATGTGTGAGGCGTGACTCCGTGAGCTGACCGCCTCCGGGATCCCTGACGGCGGCGCCTCAACGGTTCGTGACCCGCATGTGCGGGGCCTTCCCTCCCGGTGAGCGAAGGCCCCGTCCCGTCCAGGGCCGGAGAGGAATCCCGGTCAGACCGGCACCGTGTCCGCCGCCTCGGCCTGCGGCCCGCCGCGCGCTCCGCGCGCCTCGCTCATCGCCAGGCCCGCGACCGAGCCCAGCATCAGCAGAGTGCCGGCCAGTGTCGTCACGGTGAGCCGCTCGCCGAGCAGGGTGACCGCGAGCACCGCCGCGCTCACCGGCTCCAGCAGCATGATCACGGAGACCGTGGCGGACCGGACGACGGCCGCACCGGCGAAGTAGAGGCCGTAGGCGAGCGCCGTCGGCACGGTCGCGATGTAGGCGATCAGCCCCGCCAGCAGGGCGGGGTCGTCGGCGTGCGGCAGCAGGCCCTCGACCGCCGCGAGCGGCAGCAGCAGCACGCTGGTGACGGCGAAGGCGTCGACGGTCGTCCCGGAGGCGTCCGTCCGGCCGTCGCGGCCCCACCAGCGGGTGAGCAGGGTCATCGCCGAGTACCCGGCGGCGGACAGCAGCGCGAGCAGCACGCCCCAGGCGTCCACCGTCGCCTCTCCCCCGCCGAGCACGAGCACCACAAGGCCGAGCAGCGCGCCCGCCACCGCGGCGGCTCCGGTGCCTCCCAGGCGCTCCCCGAGGAGCACCCGCGCCCCGAGCGCGATGAGCACGGGCCCCGCACCGAGGGTGACCACGGTGGCGACGGCGAGGCCGGTGGCGGAGACGGCGGCGAAGTAGGCCGTCTGGAAGACGGCGAGCCCGGCCCCGGTGGCCGCGGCGCGCAGCGCACGGCGCCGCAGCGGCTCGGGTCCGGCGGTCCGGGCACGCGCCAGCAGCAGGCGGGCCCCGAGCAGCAGCACAAGCCCGGCCGCGCAGCGCCAGAAGGACAGGGTGACGGGCCCCATGTCACCGGCCCGGTAGGCCAGGGAGGCGGCGGCGCCCGCGGTGCCCCAGGCGGCACCGGCGACGATCAGATACAGCAGGCCACGCCCGACGGGCAGGGCCGAGGAAGCGTTCGACACGAGTTCTCTCCGCAGTAGCGCGCACACGCCCGAGCGGGCGGGGCGCGGAAGTTCGGAAGGATCCCCGAGGGCGAGCCGGATCAGCACTCGACAGGAGCGCCGGCTCGGCGGGATCCACGGACCTCGTCCGCGGGCAGCACCGTCAGACCCGGCGAGCTGCCGGGCCCTGGGACGGAAGGGCCCGCCTCAGGCGGCCGGGGGCGGAAGAACAAGTGCGCGTGCGTGCATGATCAGCACCCTAGGCCGCCTTCCCCGGAGCGGACAACTCCCGTTCGGGTCCGCCACCGGCCACGGGCTGCTCCGAGCCCTTCGCCGGGGCGGAGGACTGGGCGATGAAGGCGCCCGCCAGCACGACCACACCTCCGACGATCTGCGGCGCCGACAGATGCTCGCCGAGCAGGACCCATGCCAGTACGGTCGCGATGACCGCTTCCAGGCAGGCCACCACGCCGGCGACCTGGGGCGAGAGGCGGCGCACCGACAGGACGCCGGTGACATAGGCGATCACCGTGGCGAGCAGGACGATCCAGGCCAGCAGCGCGAACGCGGCGACCGGGGTGCCGTTCATCTCCGCGCTGCCCGCGAGCACCGGCCAGTCCATGGACCAGGGGCGGGCGACGACGGTGAGGACGGCGGCGCCGATCAGCAGCCCGTAGGCGATGACACCGAGCGGGTCGGGTGCCTCGTCCCCGGCGTCGCCGCCCCGGTCGGAGAGAACGAAGTAGCCGACCTGGCAGCAGGCGGCGCCGAGCGCCAGCAGCAGTCCGAGGGCGTCGAAGCCGAGCCCGGCCCACACCTCCACGACGCAGGCGAGCCCGCCGACCGCCAGCGCCACACCGACCGCGGCGGCGCGGGTCACCGGCCGGCGCTGCACATACCGCACCCAGCCGAGCACCAGCGCCGGCGCCAGATACTCGACCAGCAGCGCCACACCGACGGGGATCCGGGAGATGGCGGCGAAGTAGCAGGCCTGCACACCGGCGACGGCGAACAGCCCGAACCCGGCGAGCAGTCCCGGACGGCTGCGCAGCAGCCCCCGGTGACGCACCGCCAGCGGCACCATGACGAGGGCGCCGCCGGCCACCCTGAGCCAGACGACGTGGAGCGGGTCGAGTCCCGCCTCGATCAGCGGCTTGGCCGCGACACCGGATCCCCCGAAGGCCACCGCGGACAGCAGGGCGAGGCCCAGGCCTATGCCCTTGCCGCGATGGCTCCGGGTGCTGACAGACGTATGCACCGGCCCATGATGACAGGCGACGACAGGAGCGTCACCCCCTATGACACCTGTCTCACGGGCTGGACGCAGGGCAGCGCGCGGCGGAGGAGGAGGCTGCGGAAGCGTCAGGCCACCAACGCGTCCCGGATGCCGGTGCGTTCACCAGGAGGCCGGGTCCTGGCGCCCCACGGGGCACCCTCCGCCGGCACCGCCGGGCGACGGGTCCGCCAACCCGTCCTCGTGACGGCCGTCGAGCGTCTCGACGCGGGTGTACACGTCGTGCGGATCGATGCCGGCCCGCTGCAGGACCTCGACGGCTCGCGCCTGGGGGTCGGTGACGAGCGCCGCGAGCAGGTCCACGCCCCGGACCGCGGCGTCGTCGCGGCGCCGGGCGCGCTCCTGGGCGTGCTCCATGCAGGCGGCGGCCAGCGGCGAGAACCCCTCGGCCTCCGTCACCACGGGAACGCCGCCGGAGTCCTCGACCCCGCCCTGCCAGCGCAGTCCGTAGCCGATGCTGCGCTGGACCAGGTAGCCGAGCAGCCGGGCGATCCCCGGGCCGTCGCCGAAGACGGACCGGACCTCGGCGTCGCTCTCCAGCAGCGAGTGCAGCAGATGAGCGGTGTCGATCTGCCGGTCCCCGTCCCGGAGCACCCGGCGGCGGGCACCGGCGACGGCCGCAGCCAGCT
This sequence comes from Streptomyces thermospinosisporus, assembly GCF_039526425.1. Lineage (NCBI taxonomy): Bacteria > Bacillati > Actinomycetota > Actinomycetes > Kitasatosporales > Streptomycetaceae > Streptomyces > Streptomyces thermospinosisporus. Next base: position 26,257 of record NZ_BAAAIZ010000090.1, on the reverse strand, counting down.
CCGGGCTGAGCCTGGCATCGTTGTCCGCGCTCCGGCCGGACCGCTCCTGCGGTTCCCGGTCGGACTGGCGTGGGATACGGGGTTGCACGCCCCCCACCTCATCAGCCCCAGGGAGCCTGGTCATCCCCGGGGGGAAGCATTCCGGCGTCCCACAGGAAGCTGACACGGCCGCCCGCCATCTCCTCCTTGCGGATGAGATCAGGCCGTTCTCCCCCGAGGGGCGCGCCGCCTTGCGCCGCGCCCCCGAAGGCAACCGATGAACCGCGCCGTTGGTCCAACTGGGTCATGGAGAGCAGCTGCTGGCTGGTGGCCCTGCCCGCGGTGGACGGCAGACAGTACGTCTACCGCGTGCACGCCCCCGAGGACGCGCTGCTCGCCGACCTGTTCCGGGAGGCGTGGCACTGCCACGACGAGGGCCCCCACCCCCGCGCGTGGGACGTCTTCGACGCGGCGGCCATACGCCGGATCGGCTGACGACCCGCGCACCGTTCCTGCCGCAACGGCACGGCGCCCCGCACACCTGTCGTGCGCGAGGCGCCGTGCCGGGTTCCCCTGAAATGACCCTCCGTCAGTGCTCGTCGGCGAGGATCAGATACAGCTTCTTGCGGGCCTCGTTGATGACGGCGAGTGCCTTCTCGCGCTGCTCCTTGCTGCCGGTCTTCCAGACCTGCCCGAAGGCCTCCATCAGCCCGAAGCCGGCCTGGCGGATCTCGTTGAGCGCCTCCCAGTCGACCCCGCGCGAGGCCTCCTCCCAGGGAGCCTCGGGGCCTTCCTCGGCGGCCGCCCGGCCCTCATCGGTGAGCGAGAACAGCCGCTTGCCGCCCCCGCCCTCGGTCTCACTGGTGATCAGCCCCTCGTCCTCCAGCAGCTGGAGGGTCGGATACACCGAGCCGGGGCTGGGCTTCCAGGCCCCTCCGCTGCGCTCGGCGATCTCCTGGATCATCTCGTAGCCGTGCATGGGCCGGTCCTTCAGCAGGGCGAGGATCGAGGCCCGTACGTCACCGCGCCGTGCCCTTCCCCTCGGTCCGCCGCGTCCTCGTCCGCCCCAGGGGCCATGCCCGAATCCCGGGCCGAAGCCCGGCCCGCCGCCGGGACCTCCCGGCCCGAAGGGCCCGAACGCCGCACGCAGCCGCTCGGTATCTGCGACGAAACCGCCGCGCCGCTCGCCGTGACCGCACCCGTGCTCGTAACCGTGCGTACGCATCGCAACCACTCTCCATTCCATCGTTGATCTGTCGCGATGCCTCAACGATATATCGGTAGCTGCGATGCGACAAGGCTCGGGCCGGGGGCGGTGCGGAAATCGGCCCGCAGGCCGGTCACGCGGCGGGAACGCCGCCGACGAAGGTGCGTTCCGGTCGGGAGGCCACGAGTTCGACGGTGGCGCCGGCTCGGAAGTCGTCGCCGAGGACCCGCGTGATCGCATCGGTGAGCGCGGCGCCGAGGCGTGCGGTGATCTCGGCGGCATCGGGGCGGTCGAAGACGCCGGCACGGACTCCCAGCACCACCGAGGCGCATGTGTCCACGGCCTTGCCGCCCTGCCCGAAGCGGCCCGCGGGAACCCCGGCCAGGCGGACGCCGACGAGGTCGCGGGCCCAATCGCCGTAGACGCCCACGACCGCGTCGGTCAGCGCGGCGATCAGCGCGGGCTCGTTCCCGGCCAGCCTGTTCTCTGGAAGGTGCACGGCCAGATGCGGCATAGTCGGCCCCGTTCCCTTTGACTACAAAGCCTTTGCTTTCAAAGGTATCTGGAAGGGGTCGCCGATGCCCACGGAATCGGACGGTCCGGCCGTCGATGAGGCCGTCCGCGGCCTGCTGCTGCTCATGCCCCGGCTGGTGAGCCGCGCCAAGCGCCTGCCCGTGCCGCCGGCGCTCCAGGGGCTGGACCTGGCACCGCGGCACCTCGCTCTGCTGGCCCACCTGGAGTACGACGGCCCCACGAGCATCAACGAGCTGGCCGACCGGCTGGAGGTGGCCCCGACCACGGTCAGCCTGATGGTCAGCGAGCTGTCACGGCCGGGGGTCCTGCAGCGCACCGCCGACCCTTCCGACCGCCGTCGCCGCATCGTCGCCATCGCCCCCGCCTACGCCGCGGCGATCGGCGAATGGCTCTCCGGCAGCGCCTCCGCCTGGGAGCGTGTCATGCGCGAACTGAGCCCCGCGGAACGCGCCACGGTCATCAAGGCCCTGCACGCCTACGAGGCCGCCCTGGAGCAGTCGGCCCGCCGGCAGCCGAACGCGTAGCCGCGTCAGCGGGCCGGGACCAGCCCCGCCCGAGTCGGACGCCGTCCCCCGGCAACCGGGCCAGCACTCGTGAATTGGCCTTGGCCCGGGGCCTCGGGCGGCCCCTACGGTCGGGGCATGCGGATCCGAATCGTCGATGCCTTCGCCGACCGTCCCTTCGCCGGTAACCCCGCCGGAGTGCTGCTCCTTGACTCCTTTCCGGACGACGTCTGGCTGCAGAACGTCGCCCTGGAGGTGAACCACGCCGAGACCGCGTTCGCCCATCCGCTCCCCGCGGGCGGTGAGGCCGACTGGGCGCTGCGCTGGTTCACCCCCGCCACCGAGGTCGCCATGTGCGGCCATGCCACGCTCGCCACCGCCCACGTCCTGCGCTCCACCGGCACCCATGAGGGGCCGGTGCGGTTCGCCACCCGCAGCGGGGTGCTGATCGCCACGCCCGAGGAGGACGGGTCGATCACCCTGGACTTCCCCACGGCGCCGCTGACGCCCGTCGAGATCCCCGGGGACCTGGTGAAGGCCCTGGGCGCCGAGCCGCTGGCCGCGTACGACACCGGCCCGCAGGTCGGGGACCTGCTGGTCGAGCTGGCGGCCGAGGAGGACATCCACGCGCTGCGGCCCGACATCGGGGCGCTGTGCGAGCACTCCGAACGCGGCATCATCGCCACGGCCCGCGCGGCGGACCCCGCCGGCGGCTACGACTACGTCTCGCGCTGCTTCTTCCCCAACGCCGGCATCGACGAGGACCCGGTCACCGGCAGCGCGCACACCGCGCTGGCCCCGTACTGGTCCGAGCGGCTCGGCCGCACCGATCTCACCGGTCTGCAGGCCTCGGCCCGCTCCGGCCGCGTACGCACCCGGCTGCACGGCGAGCGCACCCTGCTGAGCGGCCGGGCGGTGACCGTCATCGACGGGGAACTGCTGGTCTGACCGCCCCGTTCCCGCAGGGGCGCCTCCTGCGCGCCGCCGCTCCGGTCACGCCGTCGGCAGCCAGTCGACCTTCCCCGCCAGCAGCGCGTATCCGACGAAGGCCCCGATGTCGAGCAGCGTGTGCGCCACCACCAGCGGGCCGACCCGGCCCCAGCGGCGGTACAGCCAGACGAAGACCACGCCCATCACCATGTTGCCGATGAAGCCGCCGATGCCCTGGTAGAGGTGGTACGAGCCGCGCAGCACCGAGCTCGCCGCCAGCGCGGCTCCCGGCGACCAGCCCAGCTGCCCGAGCCTGCGCAGCAGATAGCCGACGACGATGACCTCCTCGACGACGGCGTTCTCCAGCGCCGAGAGGATCAGCACCGGGAACTTCCACCACACCTCCGGCAGCGCCTCCGGCACCACGGTGAGGTTGAAGCCGAGGCCGCGTGCGGCCAGGTAGAAGGCGATGCCGGTGCTGCCGATCACGGCCGCGATCACCGCGCCGCGCGCCAGGTCGGACCAGGGGCGGGTGCGGTCGAAGCCGAGGGTGCGCAGCCCCTCTCCCTCCCGCATCAGGAAGTGGGCGACGAGGGCGACCGGCACCAGGGCGGTGGCGATGCCGAACAGCTGCCAGGCCAGGTCGAGCCAGGGGCGGCCGGGCGCCGCCGAGGCGTTGAGGGTGGCCGCCTGGTCCTTCAGGCCCCCCGGTTTGGTGACCGAGCCGATGAAGCTGATCAGTGCGGACACGCCGCTCGCGCCGAGGGACAGCGCGAGCACCAGCAGCATCTCGCTGCGCAGCACCGTCCGGGTCAGCCCTGCCCGGGCATGGGAATCGGCCGCACCCGGGCCTGCCTCCGCCTGCACACCTGCCTCCACTTCACCGACCGGTCCGATCAGGTCCGATCAGTATGAACGGCGCGGCTGTGCGTGCGCCGACGGCCGGGGACGGCGGTCAGGCTGGGGGCGCCGGTCACGCCGGCGACGCCGGGGACACCGGGGACACCGGCGACACCGGCGACACCGGCGACACCGGCGACACCGGCGACACCGGGGACACCGGGGACACCGGGGACGCCAATCAGGCCGGGGACGCCGGTCAGGCCGTCGGGACCGGCTCCGGCAGGCCGATCGGCCAGGTGTGCACGGGGTCGCCCTGCTCCATCAGGGCCCGGTACCGGCGGGTGGTGGCGGCGAGGGCGGCGTCCCGCGGCAGGCCCTGCTCCAGGGCCCGGTGGAAGGTGGCCGCCTGCCAGCTCGCTCCGTTGGTCCGGCGCCGGCACCGCTCCTCGATCACCCCGAGGTACAGGTCCCGGTCGGCCGGTTCGATGCCCCAGGCGTCCAGCCCGGCCTCGGCCAGCGGCAGCAGCTCGTCCCGGACCAGGGCGACGGCGTCGACCTCGGTGGTGCCGCCGTAGCGGCCGCGCCGGGGCCAGGTGAGGCGGGCGTCGATGCCGTGCTTGCAGGCGGCGTCGAAGTTCGCGGCGGCCGCCTCGAAGAGCAGCCGGGACCACACCGGGCGGCTCTCCTCGGCGAGGGCGCGGACCACCCCGTAGTAGAAGGCCGCGTTCGCCACGACGTCGGTGACGGTGGGCCCGGCGGGCAGCACGCGGTTCTCCACCCGCAGATGGGGGACGCCGTCGGCGACGCCGTAGACCGGGCGGTTCCAGCGGTAGATCGTGCCGTTGTGCAGGACCAGCTCGGCGAGCGAGGGCACGCGGCCCTTGTCCAGCGCCTCGAGGGGATCCTCGTCGTCGCAGATGGGCAGCAGGGCCGGGAAGTAGCGCAGGTTCTCCTCGAAGAGGTCGAACGCCGAGGTGATCCACCGCTCCCCGAACCAGGTCCGCGGCCGCACGCCCTGCGCCTGCAGCTCGGGCGGGCGGGTGTCGGTGGACTGCTGGAACAGCGGCGGCCTGGACTCGCGCCACAGCTCACGGCCGAACAGGAACGGAGAGTTGGCGCCGACCGCGATCTGCGCGGCGGCCACCGCCTGCGCCGCGTTCCACACGTCGGGGAAGCGGGCCGGGGTGACCTGCAGATGCAGCTGCACGGAGGTGCAGGCGGCCTCGGGGGCGATCGACTTCGAGGTGCAGCGCAGGTGTTCCACGCCGTCGATGTCGAGGCTGAAGTCCTCTCCGCGGGCGGCCACGATCTGATCGTTGAGCAGGGTGTAGCGGTCGACGTCGGAGAGGTTGGAGGAGACCAGGTCGTCCCGGTCCAGCGTCGGCAGAATGCCGATCATCACGATTCCGGCGTCCACCTCGCGGGCTTTCCGGTCGGCATACGCGAGTGAGGTCCGCAGTTCCTCGGCGAGCCGGTCGAATACCCGCCCCTGAAGCCGGTGCGGGGCGATGTTCACTTCCAGATTGAACATGGCGAGTTCCGTCTGGAAGTCCCGGCTCGCGATGCGTTCGAGCACCTGAGCATTCAGCATTCTCGGCATGCCGTCGGCACCCGCGAGATTCAATTCGATCTCCAGCCCCATGAGATTCCTGGGGCGGTCGAACCGCTTCTCCGCCAGGAGTCGCTCCAAGCCCGTCAGACACCTGCGGAGCTTGTCGCGGTAGCGCTGGCGATCGGACAGGTCGAACTGACCTGCCACGACCTTCTCCCCCATCGAAGCGTCCTTCCTCATGGGCGGGCCGTCAGACGGCCGCCGGGTCCCGGTCCACAAGCAAGGATGCCCAGCGGATGCGATCGATAACGTCCCGCCCCGGGCCGCCCGCCGCTACCCTGGTCGATATGACCAGCGGCACATTCACCGGGCATGCCGCGGAACGGATGTTACGGGCCGGTTGAGAACTCGTGAAAAACACCGACCGCAATTGGCCGTCCGCCGGGCCGGTGTATTCCGAGGTCATCGGTGTGCACCCGGCCCGGAATCGGGATGAATGTCGCGTTTCAGCGGCCTGAAGTACCCTTGCGCACCGCCCCGGAAACAGGTAGGCGAAACACAGTCTGAACACGTGTCGTATAAACTTCCTGCACAAGGCAGAAGGTTGGCGCCCACGGTCGAGTGATCCAGCCGCGAGGCGTTGTCCGTAAGGCCTCACCCCGCCTCGCGCTCCGACCCCCGGCCCCTGCCTTTCTGACCTTCGCGAGCTGACAGCGCCGTCCGCCACGCCCCACCACGCCACGCCCTCGTGCCACTGTGCCTTCGAATGAGAGGCGACCCACCATGCCGCTGCATGTCCCCCAGGCTCCCGCGCCCGCACTGCGTTCCGTCCTGACCGCGCTCTCCTCCCCCACCGCGGTCCGCGAGGCCCGAACACCGTCCCTGCTCGCCGCGCAGGGACCGCTCACGCCCGAGCTGCCGCTGCCCGTGCATGTGCTGGACCGGATCACCGCCGAGGGCGTCTCCGCGACCCGGCTGGCCGGCTGGCGCTTTCTGATCAGCGGCAGCGAGCGCGCGGTGGCCGCCGCGGACGCGGTGCTCACCCCCGACGGCTGGACCTTCTCCCGGTTCTTCGAGGGCCCGTACATCGCCTCCACCGAACTGGCGGTGCGCCAGGCCGAGGCCATGGCGCAGCCGTATCAGCCCCGGCTGCTGTCGGTGCCCGGCCTGTACATGCTGACGCTCTGGCTGCACGGCGACACGGCCGCGGACGGCGCCACCGGCCACCCGGCCGCCACGGATCTGCTCGTCCCGCTCGCCCCGGCTCCGCCCGGCATCGCCGCGCACCGCCCGCACCGGGTCGCCGAACTCCTGCCGGTGCTGACCCTGCGCGTGACGCCCACCCGCCTGCTCGGATCTCCCGCCTGACACCGCCCGGGACGCTCTGTGCACGGCTGGGTGCGCAGAGCGTCCCGCCGGGCCGGACTAGCCCTATCCGGCCACCGAGAACCACCCGAAGTGACAGTGCAGTTGGGCTGAACCGTCCGCGCGGGTGACACGTCATGAACTGGTGAGGAGCGGTGCCGCGAAATGCCTGCGGAAAACCGTCCATGGGGCAACACTGGTTCCGACCGACTTATCACAACGGGGGGCGGCCATGAACGACGCTTCAAGCCGCGCAACTGACACAACAGCCAACCCACAGGTCACCACAGAGCGAGAGAACCCAGCCATGTGCCAGCACCAGCCACCGTGCCCCTCAGCAGACTCCGCCGACCGGGAATCCGCCCGTCTCGTGGCGCACCACCCGGAGCAGGGCTGGAGCCTGCTGTGCAACGGTGTCGTGCTCTTCGAGGACACCGGTGAACTCCTGCCCGACGGCAGGATCATCGCGCCGCAGCGTCCGCGGAGCACCGCCCAGGTGATGACCACCGCCTGAGCATCCCCGCCCGGGGACCACGAAGGGGGCCGGACCGCGCCAGCTCACTGCGGACCGGCCCCGACGCATGTCCGGGGCCCTTCACTCACCGTGATCCCGCCGCTGGGAGGCAGTGACGGCACGGTGCAGGCGCCCGAAAAGCCCGGTCACCCCTTCGTCGCGCCGGCGGTGAGGCCGCCGACGAGCTGCCGCTCGGCCACGGAGTAGAAGGCCAGCGCGGGAACCATGGCCAGCACCAGATAGGCGAAGACCCGCGCGGTGTCCGCCGAGTACTGCCCCTGGAACTGCTGCACGCCGATCGGGATGGTCCACCACGTGGACTCGGTGAACACCAGCAGCGGCAGGAAGAAGTTGTTCCAGCTGGTGACCACGGCGAGCACCGAGACGGTGCCCAGCGCCGGCCGGGCCATCGGCAGCAGGATCCGCCAGAAGAAGCCGAACGGCCCGCAGCCGTCGAGCGTGGCCGCCTCCTCCAGCTCCCCCGGGATCTGCCGGAAGAAGCCCCGCAGGATGATGATGGTCATCGGCAGCCCGAAGGCGGCCTGCGGAAGGATCACGCCCAGCGGATTGTCCAGCAGGCCCATGGCGCGCAGCAGCAGGAACAGCGGCAGCGCGGCCACCGCGAAGGGGAACATCAGCCCCATGGTGAACAGGGTGAACAGCAGCTCCCGCCCCCGGAAGGCGAACCGGGCGAAGGAGAACGCGGCCAGCGCCGACACCGCGACCACCAGCAGCGCCGTGGCCACCGCGATGAAGGTGCTGTTGCCGACCAGCCGCCAGAAGTCCGCGGAGGCCAGGATGCCGGTGTAGTTCGAGCCCACCCACGGGTCGGGCAGGCCGACGGGGTTGCGGGAGAGCTGGTCGGTGGACTTGAACCCGGAGAGCACGGCGTACAGCAGCGGTACGGCCATCACCGCTCCCACCACGATCAGCATCACGTGCAGCGGCAGCGTCCGCGGGAAGCGGCCGCGCGGGGGCCGGGGTTCACCGCGGTTGTCCGCGCTCTGCTTCTCCGTGGGCTTTTCCGCGGGCTTCTCCGCGGACTTCTCTGCGAGGGTCACTTCACACCTCCGCGCATGGTCGTGGTGGCACCCTCCAGGTCCCGGCGCAGGACGAACCGCTGGTAGGCGAGGGCGAAGACGAGGCTGATGCCGAACATGACCACGCTGATCGCGCTGGCGTAGCCGACCTGGTAGCGCTTGAAGCCGTACTGGAACATGGTCACGGCCATCGTCTCGGAGTGGTGGTCGGGGCCGCCCTGGGTGATCACCCACACCAGGTCGAAGAGCTGGATGGACCCGATCACCGACAGGAACACACTGATCCTGATCGTCGGCGCGAGCAGCGGCAGGGTGACGTTGCGGAAGCGCTGCCACGGCCCCGCCCCGTCGATCAGCGCGGCCTCGGTCAGCTCCTTCGGCACGGCCTGGAGCCCGGCGAGGTAGAGCATCATGTGGAAGCCGAAGTACTTCCACGTCATCACCAGGAACAGGGTCGCCATCACCATGTCGGGGTCGGCGAACCACTCGCCGCCGAGTCCCTCCAGGCCGGCCTTGCCGAGCAACTGGTCGGCGAGCCCGTCGCCCGGCGCGAAGATCATGGCGAACAGCACACCGGTGATGGCCTCGGACAGCACGTACGGGGCGAAGAACAGCATCCGGTACACCGCCCGGCCGCGCATGCGCTGATTGAGCATCACGGCCAGGGCGAGCGCGAACGGCAGCTGCAGCGCCAGCGACAGCGCGACCAGCAGGAAGCACCGCCACAGGTCACCCAGGAACACCGGGTCCTTCAGCAGCCGGGTGAAGTTCTCGCCGCCGATGTAGTCGGACGGCATGCCGAAGCCGCCCCACCGGAAGAAGGCGGCGTAGCCGGCGAACAGGATCGGCAGCAGCACCAGCACGGCGAACAGCAGCAGCGCGGGCACCTGGAAGCCGACGGCGGTGAGCCAGGTCCGGGTGCGCAGCCGCCGGCGCCCGCGCACCGCGGAGCGGGGCGAGGGCGGCGGGTCGGTCCGGGGGCCGGTCTTCTCCACCGGCGGGAACGTGGAGGGCATCGACGGCTACTGCTCTTCCTTCGCGGCCTTCGTGATCGACTGGGCGACCTGCTCGGGGGACTTGGACCCGGCGATGAGCGCGCCCACCGAGTCGTTGACCTCCTGGCCGACGGCGGGGGCGTAGGCCTGGTCGAGGTAGAGCTGGAAGCCGGTGGCGCCCTTGAGCTGCTTCTGCACCGCCTGGAGATTGCGGTCGGTCAGGGCCTCCTCGGCCGCGGGGACCACGGGCAGGACGCCGGTCTTCTTCACGAGTTCGCGGTCCGTGGTCTCGGAGGCGAAGAACTTCAGGAAGTCCACGGCGGCCTGCGGTGCGCCGCGTCGCAGCGCGTGTCCGCCGCCTCCGCCGAACACCTCGGTGATGCTGCCCTTTCCGCCCTCGACCGCCGGGAAGGGGAAGAAGCCGAGGTCGTCGCCGAGCCCCTTGCCCGCGTCGGCCTGCACCACCGGCGCCCATTGTCCCATCAGCTCCATCGCCGCCCTGCCGTTGCCGACGGTGGCGGCCTGGCCGGTGGGTGTGGAGTAGGAGGCGCCCAGGAAGCCCTTCTGGAACGGCTGCAGGGCGACGAGTTCCTTCACATGCTCGCCGGCCTCGACGAATCCGGGGCCGGTGAAGTCCTTCTCCTCGTTGGCCTTGGTGAGGGCGTCGATGCCGGCGGTGCGCATCGCCAGGTACGCCCAGTAGTACATGCCGGTCCAGGTCTCCTTGCCGGCCAGGGCGAGCGGTGTGACGCCGGCGGACTTCAGCTTGCGCACGGCGTCGAGGAAGCCGTTCCAGGTGGTGGGCGGCTCGCCGATGCCGGCCTTCTTGAAGAGCGCCTTGTTGTACCAGAAGCCGACCATGCCGATGTCGAAGGGGATGCCGTAGAGCTTGTCGTCGAGCAGGTAAGGCTCCTTGGCGACGGGCAGCAGGCCCTCGGAGAAGTCCTTGGTGCGGTCGGTGAGGTCCTCGACCAGCCCGGCGTCGACCTGCTGCTTGAGCACACCGCCGCCCCAGGTGTGGAATATGTCCGGCAGCTTCCCGGAGGAGGTCAGCGCGGTCATCTTCGCCTTGTAGGCGTCGTTCTCGAGCTGGACGATCTTGATCTTGACCTTGGGGTTCTGCGCCTCGAACTTCTTGACCAGGGCGGCCCAGACGGTCTTGGTGGGCTCGGTGGTGGAGATGTTCCACCACTCGATCGTGGTCGTCCCCGACGACCCTCCGTCCGAGTCGCCGCCGCAGCCGCTCAGTGCGGTGATGCCCAGACCGGCCGCGGCGGAGGCCGCCAGGAAGCCGCGGCGGGACAGTGCCGGGTCGCCCATGTCATGCGCTCCTTGGTGGTAGGGGGCGGGTGTCCGCGCATCCGCCCCACCGTGCGTCGAAAGTTTCGAACGAGATCCAGAAACATGCGTTGTTGCCGCACCCTAGAGACAGCCACCAAAGGGTGGCAAGACCTTGTGCAGGGCAAATCTGCGGCCAGCGGGGCGCGCACTCGCCGGACTACGGCCTCGAGCGGACGAAACTTTCGGATCTTCGAGCGAACGTTCCGGCGGCATCGGACGGTATGACCGGTCACCGGACCGGCACCGGACCGTCACCGGCCCCTTGCGGCCTATCGTGATCGGCATGCAGTCCTACACCATCGGCCAGGCAGCACGGCTGCTCGGCGTCAGCCCGGACACGGCCCGCCGCTGGGCCGACGCCGGGCGCCTCACCACCCACCGCGACGAGAACGGCCGCCGCCTGATCGACGGGCGCGACCTGGCCGCGTTCTCGGTCGAACTCGCCCGCTCCACCGCCGCCGAGGAGGGCACCTCCTACACCTCGGCCCGCAACGCCTTCCCCGGCATCGTCACCGCGATCAGGCTCGGTGACGTCGCCGCCCAGGTGGAGATCCAGGCCGGCCCGCACCGGCTGGTCTCCCTGCTGACCCGGGAGGCCGTCGAGGACCTGGGCCTGGAGGTCGGCATGGAGGCCACGGCCCGCGTGAAGTCGACAAACGTCCATATCGACCGCACCTGACGTCGACCGCGTCTGACGGGCCGGGTCGGTCCGGACACGGAAAGGGCTCCGCCCCGGCCGTGCGGCCGGGGCGGAGCCCTTCACTGCGGCGTCAGGCGCCGGGCGATCGGTTCTTCGGACGCGGTGGTCGTCAGTCCTCGTACGCGTCCAGCGGCGGGCAGGAGCAGACCAGGTTGCGGTCGCCGTAGGCCTGGTCGATCCGGCGCACCGGCGGCCAGTACTTGTCGGCGGCGCTCACCTCGCCCGGGAAGACGGCCTCCTGCCGGCTGTAGGGATGCTCCCACTCGCCGCCCAGCATGGACGCCGTGTGCGGGGCGTTGCGCAGCGGGTTGTCGTCCGCGGGCCACTCGCCGGAACCGACCTTCTCGATCTCGGCGCGGATGGCGATCATCGCCTCGCAGAACCGGTCGAGCTCGGTGAGGTCCTCGGACTCGGTCGGCTCGATCATCAGCGTCCCGGCCACCGGGAACGACATGGTCGGCGCGTGGAAGCCGTAGTCGATCAGCCGCTTGGCCACATCGTCCACGGTCACGCCGGTCGCCTTGGTCAGCGGGCGCAGGTCGATGATGCACTCGTGCGCGACCAGCCCGCCGGGGCCGGTGTAGAGCACCGGGTAGTGCGGCTCGAGGCGCTTGGCGATGTAGTTGGCGCTGAGCACGGCGACCTGGGTGGCGCGCTTGAGGGCCTCGCCGCCCATGAGCCGGACGTAGGCCCAGGAGATCGGCAGGATGCTCGCCGAGCCCCACGGCGCCGCGGAGACCGGCCCGACCCCGGTCTCCGGTCCGGCCGCGGGCTGGAGCGGGTGGTTGGGCAGGTACGGGGCCAGGTGCGCCCGCACGCCGACCGGGCCGACGCCGGGACCGCCGCCGCCGTGCGGGATGCAGAAGGTCTTGTGCAGGTTCAGGTGCGAGACGTCGCCGCCGAAGTGGCCGGGCTTGGCCAGGCCGACCAGGGCGTTGAGGTTGGCGCCGTCGACGTAGACCTGCCCGCCGGCCTCGTGCACCCGGGCGCAGATGTCGGCGACGTGCTCCTCGAACACACCGTGCGTCGAGGGGTAGGTGATCATCAGCACCGCCAGCTCGTCGCGGTACTGCTCGATCTTGGCGCGCAGGTCCTCGACGTCGACCTCGCCGTTGTCGGCGGTCTTGACGACGACTACCTTCATGCCGGCCATCACGGCGCTGGCGGCGTTGGTGCCGTGCGCGGAGGACGGGATGAGGCAGATATTGCGCTGCTCGTCGCCGTTGGCCCGGTGGTAGCCGCGGACGGCGAGCAGACCGGCCAGTTCGCCCTGGGACCCGGCGTTGGGCTGGAGCGACACCTTGTCGTAGCCGGTGACCTCGGCGAGGCGCTCCTCCAGCTCGCGGATGAGGGTGAGGTAGCCCTCGGCCTGCTCGGCGGGCGCGAAGGGGTGCAGCGCGCCGAACTCGGGCCAGGTGACCGGCTCCATCTCGGTGGTCGCGTTGAGCTTCATGGTGCAGGAGCCCAGCGGGATCATGCCGCGGTCCAGCGCGTAGTCGCGGTCCGCGAGGCGGCGCAGGTAGCGCAGCATCGCGGTCTCGGAGCGGTGCTGGTGGAAGACCGGGTGGGTCAGGTACTCGTCGGTGCGCAGCAGGGCGTCCGGCAGCGCGTCCCCGACGCTCGCGTCCAGGGCCTCGACGTCGCCCTCGGTACCGAAGGCGCGCCACACGGCGGCGAGCTGCGCCCGGCCGGTGGTCTCGTCGCAGGCGAGGGAGACGTGGTCGGCGTCGACCTGGCGCAGGTTGACTCCGTTGTCCCGGGCAGCGGCGACGATCTCGGCGGCCCGGCCCGGGACCCGCACGGTCAGGGTGTCGAAGTAGGAGCCGTGCACGATCTCGGCGCCGGCGGTGCGCAGGCCCTCGGCGAGGATGGCGGCGTAGCGGTGGGTGCGCCGCGCGATGGTCCGCAGGCCCTCCGGCCCGTGGTAGACGGCGTACATCCCGGCCATCACGGCGAGCAGCACCTGGGCGGTGCAGATGTTGCTGGTGGCCTTCTCGCGGCGGATGTGCTGCTCACGGGTCTGCAGCGCCAGCCGGTAGGCCTTGTGTCCGTCCGCGTCCACCGAGACGCCGACCAGGCGCCCGGGCAGGCTGCGCGCCATCTTCTCCTGGACGGCCATGTAGCCGGCGTGCGGCCCGCCGAAGCCCATGGGCACGCCGAAGCGCTGGGTGGTGCCGACGGCGATGTCGGCGCCCAGCTCGCCGGGCGACTTCAGCAGGGTGAGCGCCAGCAGGTCGGCGGCGACGGTGACGAGCGCGCCGAGCTCGTGCGCCTGGTCGATCACCGGCTTGATGTCGCGGACGGCGCCGGAGGCGCCCGGGTACTGGATGAGGACGCCGTTGATCTCACGCTCGGCGATCTCGGCGGGGATGCCCTCGCTGAGGTCGGCGACGACGACCTCCACGCCGGTCGGTTCGGCGCGGGTCCGGATCACGGCGATGGTCTGCGGCAGCGCGTCCGCGTCGACCAGGAACAGGCCCTTCTTGTTCTTGCCCATGCGCCGGGACAGCGCCATCGCCTCGGCTGCGGCGGTGCCCTCGTCGAGCAGGGAGGCCCCGGAGGTCGGCAGGCCGGTGAGGTCGGCGACCATGGTCTGGAAGTTCAGCAGCGCCTCGAGCCGGCCCTGCGAGATCTCCGGCTGGTAGGGCGTGTAGGCCGTGTACCAGGCGGGGTTCTCCATCACGTTCCGCAGGATCACGGGCGGGGTGAAGGTCCCGTAGTAGCCGAGCCCGATCATGGAGTCGAGCACCTGGTTGCGGTCGGCCAGCGAGCGCAGCTCGGCCAGCACCTCGGCCTCGGTGCGGGCGCCCGGCAGGTCCAGCGCGTCGGCGTTCTTGATCACATCCGGCACCGCGGCGGCGGTCAGCTCGTCGAGCGACCCGTAGCCGACCTGGGCGAGCATCTTGGCCCGGGCCTCGTGGTCGGGGCCGATGTGGCGCTGCTCGAAGGGCGTTCCCTGTTCGAGCTCGGAGAGCGGAGTGCGGTGGGCGGTCATTGCGGAGGCCTCCTGGTCTGACGACCTTCGAGGGGCACCACGGCGCGGGTGCCCGGACGGCCTCCCCCTCTGTCATCTCGACCTGAGAGCTTCACCGGATCGCCGTAAGGGACCCGGCTTTCACCGTCGGTGAGAGCGGAAGCCGTGACACCCGCCCTGCTTTCCAGAGTGACCTCGTCCGTGCGGTACGTGGGCCTGAGAGATTCCGGGGAGGATTTGCTCCTTCGGCGCCTCCAGTGGGGCCTGGAGGACTCTCCCGCACAGGGTCAGCGGCCGTCTGCCAGCGTACCAGCGAGAGCAAGGCCGGGCCCTGGCCGGGAACCTTCGAGTGGCCGCCGCATCGTTTGTGCCGTTTTGTAGTACTTACGGATGAGTTTTGCGACCAGTGGAGGGCCCGTGGACACCGACATCGATCCGCGCAACCTGATCGGCCGCAAGGCGTTCGACCGCAACGGAAACCGCATCGGCACGGTCGACGAGGTGTACCTCGACGACGCCACCGGCGTGCCCGAGTGGGCGGCGATACGCACCGGCCTGTTCAGCAGGGACGCGTTCGTTCCCCTGGAACCGAGCGAGCTGATCGACGGCGCCCTCCACGTGCCCTACGACCGCGCCCTGATCAAGGACGCCCCCGACTTCGGCGTGGGCCGCCACCTCTCCCCGGAGCAGGAGCTCCAGCTCTACCACCACTACGGCCTGGACGTGGCCGCCCCGCCCCCGCTCCGGGACCGCGACTTCGGCAAACTGGCCGGCAAGGACAAGCAGACCTGACCCCCGCGGCGTACGGGACCGACGGCCTCCGCGGATAACTCCGCCGTCGTCCCTGCGGGCCCCGCCCCACCGTCCGTCCCCGTGCCGGCGGGTGCCGCCCCTGCACCACGTCCCGTGACCGCGGGTGCCGCGTCCCCGTCCGCTTTCGCGCCCGCGTGCGCCGTCCCGCCGTCGGTCCTCGCGCAGGCGTGCTCCGCACGGCCTTCGGGCCTTGCGCCCGTGGCCGCGCCGCCCTCCATCCCCGTGCCCGCAGGCGCCGCGCCGCCGTCCATCCCCGTGCCCGCAGGTGCCGCGCCGCCGTCCATCCCCGTGCCCGCAGGTGCCGCGCCGCCGTCCATCCCCGTGCCCGCAGGTGCCGCGCCGCCGTCCATCCCCGTGCCCGCAGGTGCCGCGCCACGGTCCGTCGTGACCGCAGGCGCCACACCACCGTCCGACCTCGGACCCGCGGACGCCGCATGACGGCCCGCGCCCGCGGACGCCACACCACGGCCCGTCTCTGTGCCCGCAGGTGCCGTACCGCCGTGCGTCCTCGTGCCCCCGGACGCCGCAACACCGTCCGCCCCCGGGCCCGCGGATGCCGCCCCGTCATCCGTGCCCGGCTCCCTGTGCGCCGCGTCGCCGCTTGCGGCAGGCCCCGCTTCCGCACCCTTTGGGCGTCGCGTACCCGCCGCCGAGGAGGCCGGGGACGGTCTTCGGGTCACCAGCGGCAGCGGGTCCGCCGGCTCGAGCGCCGGGTCGTCGACCCGGAAGGTCCGGACCCGTCCCGGGGGCGAGTCCGGGGTTTCGAAGCGCACGGTCACCCGGCCGAGGCCGCTGCCCTGCACCCAGCCGTGCCCGTACTCGGCGTGCCGCACGTCGTGGCCTGCGGGCCAGCGGCGCTCGGCCGGCGCCGGTGCCTCCTGGGTCGGCTCGGTCACCGGTTCCCCGGCGCCCGGGGACGAGTCCTCCTCGCGCTCCCCCGCCGCCTGGGCGAAGAGGTCCTCCTGGGTGAAGTCGGCCAGTCCGCTCACCCCTACGCCGAGCAGCCGCACCCCGCCCGTGGTCTCCACGGAGTCCAGCAGCCGCGCCGCCGCCTCCCGCACCACGGCCGGGTCGTCCGTGGGGCCGCGCAGGGTCTCGGACCGGGTCAGCGTGGAGAAGTCGTACCGGCGCACCTTCAGCACGATGGTCCGCCCGGACAGTCCGGCCGCGCGCAGCCGGCGCACGCACCGGTCGGCGAGCCGGCGCACCTCCATCGCCACCCGCACCCGGTCGTGGATGTCCACGTCGTAGGTGTCCTCGACGGACACCGACTTGGTCTCCCGCTCGGCCACCACCGGCCGATCGTCCCGCGCCAGCGCCATCGCGTAGAGCGCCTGCCCGTGCGCCTTGCCGAGCAGCCGCACCAGCTCGTCCTCGCCGGCCTCGGCCAGCTCGCCGACCGTGTGGATGCCGGCCCTGCGCAGATGGTCACCGGTGGCCGGTCCGACCCCCGGCAGCGTGCGCACGGACAACGGCGCCAGCAGCTCCCGCTCGGTGCCCGGCTCGATCACGGCCAGCCCGTCCGGCTTGGCGTGCTCGGAGGCGATCTTCGCCAGCATCTTGGAGGCCGCGAGCCCCACCGAGCCGGTCAGCCCGGTGACCTCCCGGATGTCCGCGCGCAGCTTGGCGCCGGCCAGCCGCGCCGAACGCTCGTCCCAGGCGGTCCCGCCGGCCTCCAGGTCCACGAACGCCTCGTCCAGGCTCAGCGGCTCCACCAGCGGCGACAGGGCCCGCAGCAGCTCCATGACCTCCTCGCTGATCGACCGGTAGAACGCGAACCGCGGCACCAGATACGCGGCGTGCGGGGCGAGCCGCCGCGCCTGTGCCATGGGCATCGCGGAATGCACCCCGAAGACCCGCGCCTCGTAGGAGCAGGTGGCAACCACCCCGCGCGGTCCCAGCCCGCCCACGATCACGGCCTTCCCGCGCAGGCTCGGCTTGGACGCCTGCTCCACCGACGCGAAGAAGGCATCCATGTCGAGATGCAGAATCGTAGGCGCGGACCTCACATCTCCGATGCTGCCCTACGCCACTGACAAGCGCTTCAGACCGCCCGGTTGCGGCGGCGGGCCAGCTCGTCGGCCGGGTTGTGCCCGATCAGCGTCTCGCCGGTGTCGATGCGTTCCCCGTGCAGCTGGGACAGGGCGTTCTCGACGTCCCGCCACACCACGCCCACGGCGATCCCGAAGATGCCCTGGCCGCCCTGAAGCAGGGCGTGCACCTCGTCCGGCGAGGTGCACTCGTAGACCGTGGCGCCGTCGCTCATCAGCGTCATCCGCTCCAGGTCACGGAAGCCGCGCTCACGCAGATGCTGCACGGCGGTGCGGATGTTCTGCAGCGAGACCCCGGTGTCGAGGAACCGCTTGACGATCTTCAGGACGACGACGTCCCGGAAGCTGTAGAGCCGCTGGGTCCCCGAACCGTAGGCGGGCCGCACGCTCGGTTCGACCAGGCCCGTGCGGGCCCAGTAGTCGAGCTGCCGGTAGGTGATGCCGGCCGCGGCACAGGCCGTGGGCCCTCGATAGCCGATCTGCTCGGACGCCATGGACGCAGCCCCTCCGCTGTCCGGCACCGGTGTCGGCCGCTGCGGAGCGCGGGCGGCGGTACCGTTCTGGGCCGGGTAGCCCATGTTCGACCGAAGCCGGGAGCCGGGAGGAGGGTACGGCCCGCCCGCCCCGAGGCTGCGCCCGGGGGCACCTCCCGCCGTACCGTCGCCGCTGCTTCTCACGCCGACCTCCGTCCTTGACCTGCCTCCTCGACGGTAGGCAGTCACCAAGGGTGCGTCAACGATCGCCACACTCGGCACGCCGAGTGATAATCACCCTAAGAGTGGTTTCCCGTGCCCGTCCGCCGGGAAAGGCTAGCCGAATGGCCTCTGGCGGGGCGGTCGGTCACTGGTTGCTGGTCCCGAAGTCCTCCGGCGAGATCTGGTCGAGGAACTCGCGGAACTTCTCGACCTCGTCCTCCTGTTCGTCTGGGATGGCGATGCCGGCGTCGTCGAGCACCGTGTCACTGCCGTAGATCGGCGTCCCGGTGCGCAGCGCCAGCGCTATGGCGTCGGACGGGCGGGCGCTCACCTCCACCCCGCTCGCGAAGACCAGCTCCGCATAGAAGACGCCCTCACGCAGATCCGTGATACGCACTTCCGTGAGCTCCTGGCCCACGGCCTCGAGCACGTCCTTGAACAGGTCGTGGGTCAGCGGCCGTGCGGGAGCCATGCCCTGCTGGGCGAAGGCGATGGCCGTCGCCTCCCCCGGTCCGATCCAGATGGGGAGGTAGCGGTCCCCTCCCACTTCACGCAACAGCACGATCGGTTGGTTGGAGGGCATTTCGACCCGGACACCTACGACATCGAGCTCGTTCACACAGCAACCCTAGGCCGTGCCCGGGACGTTTGGGTAGTCGGACCGGGATCGGGTGGCGAATCCGGCGCCACAGGACCTCGCGATCAGGGCAGACGGACGCCGAGCGCCGTCCGTACCAGCGCCGCGTGCAGCTTCACCGTCAGCCCGGCCAGCTCCTTGGTGCGGGCCTCGGCATGGGCCCTGGTCTGCGGGTTGCGGTGGCGTCTGAGCGGGGCGACGACCTGCTCCACCAGGCCGGCCTCCCGGTCCGCGGCGGCCTTCATGGCTCTGAGGTGCCGCGGCTCGATGCCGTGCCGTCCCAGCTCCCCGACCAGCTCGGCGATGGTGACCGCCTCGGCGTCGTAGACGCCGTCCTCCACCTGGGTGAGCAGCCCGTACGACTCCCACTCCGCGAGCGTCCGCTCGTCGATGCCGGCGGCCGCGAGCAGCTGCTCCCGGCCGATGCGGGCCGCGGTGGGGCCGTCGGCCACGGGCTCGCCGGCGGTGTGCGCGTCCCGCTGGCGGCCCACCGCGGGCAGCAGGACCGCCTCGCCGCGCTCCATCGCCGCCAGATGCTCACGGATCACCTTCAGCGGCAGATACAGGTCCCGCTGCATCCTGAGCACCAGGCCGAGGCGCTCGACGTCGGCGGCGCTGAACTTGCGGTACCCCGACGGGGTCCGCTGCGGCTCGATGAGCCCCTCCGACTCCAGGAAGCGGATCTTGGAGATGGTGACCTCGGGGAACTCCTC
Source organism: Streptomyces thermospinosisporus (assembly GCF_039526425.1). Lineage (NCBI taxonomy): Bacteria > Bacillati > Actinomycetota > Actinomycetes > Kitasatosporales > Streptomycetaceae > Streptomyces > Streptomyces thermospinosisporus. Next base: position 6,871 of record NZ_BAAAIZ010000090.1, on the reverse strand, counting down.
GCGCAGCACGTTCAGCACCGTGCCGATGCTCATCAGTCCGGTGTCCGGTGCGGCGGTGCCGTGCCCGGCACCGCCGCTCGGTGTGTGAGGCATGAACCTTCCCTCGGTCCCCGGTCGGCGTCCGGGGAGGGTCAGTAGCCCCGCTGGCTCGTGTAGAAGACCAGCCGGTACTTGCCGATCTGCACCTCGTCGCCGTTGGACAGGGCGACCTGGTCGATCCGCTCGCGGTTGACGTAGGTGCCGTTCAGGCTGCCCACGTCCGCGACGGTGAAGGAACCGTCCGGGCCCCGGCGGAACTCCACGTGCCGCCGGGAGACGGTCACGTCGTCCAGGAAGATGTCACTCTGCGGATGACGGCCCGCCGTGGTCAGGTCGCCGTCGAGCAGGAAGCGGCTGCCCGCGTTCGGCCCGCGGCGCACGACCAGCAGCGCCGACCCCTGGGGCAGTGCGTCCACGGCCGCCTGCGCCTCCGGGGACAGCGCCGGCACCGGCGTCTGCCCGGTGGCCTCGGCGTCGTAGGCCTCGATACCGGAGATGGAGATGGTGGACGTCGTCTCGGACGACCGCTCCGGGGTGACGCCGGGCCTCAGGGGGGCGCCGCAGTTGGAGCAGAAGCGGCTGTTCTCCGCATTGCGGTTACCGCACCTCGTACACACCAGGGCCGACATGGACGGATCCTCCTGCCGCGGCTGCCCACCAGGGGCTTGGGACGCGTACGGGCCCGAAAAGTCTCCACCCGTACCTGAGGTTGACGGTTGTCCGAAACCTATGCCGCCCTGCTGGGCAGGGTCAACCGACGGCGCGCCCTGGCCGCCGACCTCGTCCCGGAACAGCGGACGCTGCCCTTCCGCCTCGGGCTGTGCGCGGTGCTGAGGGGTGGCGTCGCCGCTGCCCTCTCGCGCGCTCTTGCCGAACAACTTCGCAAACAACTTCACGGGCGATTCCCCTTGACCGAAACAGACCCGCCCGTGGGGCAGGACGAACCCTGACTGAACACTCTGGCCGACCCGGACATCCTCACAACGTCCGTATCCACCAGACAGTTTCCACCACGCACCAGCCAATCGGTGCGCCGACCCCCCGCAAGCTCATGCCCGCGCCGGACGCCCCCCGCATACCCCCCGTTCACTGGGAGGACGACCGAGCGTAGTCAGGCCGCTTCGCCGCTCGCAAGGCATCGACGACGATCTTGGTCGACCGTTCCACGGCTACGGTGGCCTGTTCCTTCTCGAGAGTCTGCACCACGCCTCCGGGAATGTTGAGAGCCGGCTCCAGGTCCTGCGGCTTGCCGATGACCTTGAAACGATAGGGGGCGTTGATCTTGTTCCCGTCGACGCTCACTCCGTTGCCCGAATCCGCGAGATAGGTCCCGGCGACGACCCGCACGCCGTTCACCTGGATCGCCTCGGCCCCGGCAGCGCGCAGCTCCTGGATGGCGTCGAGCAGCATGTCCGCCTCGACCGTCCCCTTCGTGTCCTCGATGGTCATCGTGATCCCCGGGCCCTGAGCGGCCACGGTGCCCGCCAGTACGCCGAGTTGCCGCTCCTTCTCGATCGTCTGCTTGCGGGCCTCCTCGGCCTGGTCGGAGCTGTTCTCCAGCTCGTCGCGCTGCTTCTCGAGCCCTTGCTTCTCGTCCTCCAGACGCTGAGTGCGGTCGTCGAGTTCATCGAGAATGCGCACGAGATCCTCCTGGCGGGCCCCGCGCAGGGCGCTGTCGGTCTCGCTGTTGGAGGCCACCTGGACGGCCAGGCCGAAGCCGAGGCCGAACAGCAGCAGCGCCACGATGAGTTGGGCCCGGGTGACGCGGGGCGGCCACAGCCCGTTGATCAGCCGCTGCCGCCCGGTGAGCTCCGGCGCGGCATCGGAGCCGGGCCCCTGCCGGTCGTCCGCCTGCCCGGCGGGCCGCGCCGCGCCCGCCTCGGCCTCCCGGTCGGCCTTACTGCCGGCCTTCGCCTCGCCCGGCACCTCGTCCGGCAGCTCCTTGCGCAGTCCGCCCGCCCGTGCTGCCGGGGGCGCGGCCTTCGGCTGCTCGCCGCCCGCCCGCTCGCGTGCCCCCTGCTCGCGTGCGCTGCCGGGCTCGCGCCCGCCGTCGTGCTCGCGCTCGCGCTCGTTGTCCTGCTCGCTCATCGGCCTCACGCCCGGAACACGTGCCGGCGGATCGCCGCGGCGTTGGAGAAGATGCGGATGCCGAGGACCACCACGACACCGGTGGACAGCTGCGCTCCCACGCCCAGCTTGTCGCCGAGGAACACGATCAGCGCGGCGACGACCACGTTGGACAGGAACGACACCACGAAGACCTTGTCGTCGAATATCCCGTCGAGCATGGCCCGGAACCCGCCGAAGACGGCGTCCAGCGCCGCCACCACGGCGATCGGGAGATACGGCTCGACGACGGCAGGAACCTCGGGCCGGACCAACAGGCCGGCCACGACTCCCACGACGAGGCCCAGTACGGCGATCACGATGTGCCCTTCTCGGTTTCGGATATCGGCTGTGCGGTGCGCACGATGACGCTCGGTGCGGCGGGCAGCCGGAGGTCGTCCTCCACGGAGAGGGCGGTCCGGATGCCGTAGTTCTCCTGCAGGGCATGCAGATACAGGCCGTCCGCGCTGTTCTGGAACCGGTCGCTGAGATTCCGGCCGTCCCCCACCGCCAGCACCGTGTACGGCGGCACCAGCGGCCTGTTGTCGACCAGTATCGCGTCGCCCGCCGCCCTGATCGCCGACAGGGCGGTGAGCCGCTGTCCGTTGATCGAGACGGCTTCCGCGCCGGACGCCCACAGCCCGTTGACCACGCGCTGCATGTCACGGTCGCGGACCCGGCCCGTGTCGGAGAACCCGGAGGCCGAACGGGGGTCCCCCTCGCCGCCCGCGCTCGACCCCTTGGCGTCGTCGACCACGAGCTTCACTCCGGGCCCGTGCACCGGTGTGGCGCCGGACAGGATGCCGACCAGTTCGGACCGGGCACTGCTGCCGCCGTGCCCGATCGCCTCGCGCTGCCGGGCGCTGACCTCCGCCCGCAGTTTGTCGACGCTCTTCTCCAGCCGGTCGGCGGCCTCGGTCTCCCGGTCGATCCGGTCGATCAGCTCCTCGCGCTCCTTGGCGACGACCGGTGCGGCCACCCGTGCCTGCGCCGCTCCCACGGTCACGACCAGGGCGGCGAGCACCAGCCCCGCGGCGAGCCCCAGCTTGGCCCTGAGCGTCTTCGGCAGGCCCCCCTCCCCCTCGGCCTTCTTCCGGGCTGCGGCCTCGGCGTAGCCGTCGTCGAGACTGTGGTCCATGACGTTGGTGAGCAACGACATCGACGCATCCGGGCGCGGCGGCCGCTGGGGGGTGCTCCGAACAGGGGGTTGCTGCGGCATGCCGCACATCGTCGCACGCCGCGCCCACTGCCTTCGAACGACCCTGCCCGTGTGCCGGGCGGCACCCCCTCGGGGCACTGCCCGGCACACGGGCTCGGTTGGTTTCGGGGTCCGCCGCTACCGGCCCGCGCTGTCCACCACGGCCGACCACTCGTCGAGCAGCGCCTGCGCGGAGGCGTCGTCCGGTCCCTCGGCCCACAGGTGCGTGACCGCCTCGGCCGGGTCGGGCAGCACCATCACCCAGCGGCCGTCGGCCTCCACCACCCGCACGCCGTCGGTGGTGTCCACATGGCGGTCTCCGGCCGCCTCGACGACCCGGCGCATCACCAGGCCCTTGACCGCCCACGGGGTCGCCAGGTCCCGCTTGATCACATGCGCACGCGGGATGCGCGCATCGATCTGGCTGAGGGTCAGCTGCGTGCGCGCGACCAGCCCGATCAGCCGGACGAACGCCGCGGTGCCGTCATAGACACTGCTGAACTCGGGGACGATGAAGCCGCCCCTGCCGTCACCGCCGAAGATGGTGCCGTCCTCGCGGCCGACGCGGGTGAGGTCGTCCGGCGAGGTGGTCGTCCACTCGACCTGGGTGCCGTGATACGCGGCCACCTGCTCGGCGATCCGCGTGGTGGTCACCGGGAGCGCCACCCGGCCGCTGCGCCGCTCGGCGGCGATCAGGTCGAGCATCACCAGCAGGGCCCGGTCGTCCTCGATGATCCGGCCCTTCTCGTCGACCAGGGACAGCCGCTCGCCGACCGGGTCGAAGCGCACGCCGAACGCGGCGCCCGAGGAGGCCACGATCTCCCCGAGCCGGACCAGTCCCGCGCGCCGCTGGTCGGCCGTCTCGGTCGGCCGGGACTCGTCCAGTCCGGGGTTGATGGTCAGCGAGTCCACCCCGAGCTTGCCGAGCAGGCTCGGCAGCACCAGGCCGGCGCTTCCGTTCGAGGCGTCCACGACGACCTTGAGCCCGGACTCGGCGATCCCGGTGATGTCGACATTGCGCAGCAGCGAGCCGGTGTACGAGTCGAAGACGCTGGACGGGAAGTGCAGGTCGCCGATCTCGCCGGGGAACGCACGCCGGTACTCCTGGCGTGCGAACACGCGGTCCAGCTTGCGCTGGCTGGCCTGGGACAGGTCGGCGCCGTTCCCGTCGAAGAACATGATGTCGACGGAGTCCGGCACACCGGGGGTGGTCCGGATCATGATGCCGCCGGCGCTGCCCCGCGCGGTCTGCTGCCGGGCCACGGGCAGCGGCACGTTCTCCAGGTCGCGCACGTCGATGGCGCTGGCCTGCAGCGCGGAGATGACCGCCCGCTTGAGCGCGCGGGCACCGCGGGAGTGGTCGCGGGCCGTGGTGACCGTCGAGCCCTTCTTGAGGGTCGTCGCATAGGCTCCGGCCAGCCGCACGGCCAGCTCGGGGGTGATCTCGACGTTCAGGATGCCGGAGACGCCGCGGGCGCCGAAGAGATGCGCCTGCCCTCTGGACTCCCAGATCACCGAGGTGTTGACGAAGGCACCGGCCTCGATGGTCTTGAACGGGTAGACCCGCACATTGCCCTGGACGATCGATTCTTCACCGATCAGGCACTCGTCACCGATGACGGCGCCGTCCTCGATCCGGGCCGCCCGCATGACGTCGGTGTTCTTGCCGAGCACGCAGCCGCGGAGGTTGCTGTGCGGCCCCACGTAGACGTTGTCGTGGACGACGGCCTTGTGCAGGAAGGCGCCGCTCTTGACGACGACGTTGGAGCCGATGACCGTGTGCTCGCGGATCTCCGCGCCGGCCTCGACCTTGGCGTAGTCGCCGATGTACAGCGGTCCGCGCAGTACGGCGTCGGGGTGCACCTCGGCGCCCTCGGCCACCCAGACGCCCGGGGAGATCTCGAAGCCGTCGATGTCGACGTCGACCTTGCCCTCGAGGACGTCGGCCTGCGCCTTCACATAGCTCTCGTGGGTTCCGACGTCCTCCCAGTAGCCCTCGGCGACATAGCCGTAGATCGGCTTGCCTTCCTTCATCAGCTGCGGGAAGACATCACCCGACCAGTCGACGGGCACGTCGGGCTCGACATAGTCGAAGACCTCGGGCTCCATCACGTAGATGCCGGTGTTCACGGTGTCGGAGAACACCTGGCCCCAGGTGGGCTTCTCCAGGAAGCGCTCGACCTTTCCGTCCTCGTCCACGATGGTGATGCCGAACTCCAGGGGATTCGGCACACGGGTCAGGCAGACCGTGACCATCGCGCCCTTTTCCTTGTGGAAGTTGATGAGCTCGGTCAGGTCGAAGTCGGTCAGCGCGTCGCCGGAGATGACGAGGAAGGCATCGTCCTTCAGAGCCTCCTCGGCGTTCTTGACGCTTCCTGCGGTGCCGAGTGGCTTCTCCTCATTGGCATAGGTGAGCTCCATACCGAGCTCTTCGCCGTCACCGAAGTAGTTCTTGACGAGTGACGCCAAGAATTGGACAGTCACAACGGTTTCGTTGAGCCCATGCTTTTTGAGCAGCCGCAGAACATGCTCCATGATCGGCCTATTGACCACCGGCAGGAGCGGCTTGGGCATGCTTGAGGTCATGGGGCGCAGGCGCGTGCCTTCGCCCCCGGCCATCACAACGGCCTTCATGTCGGAAGCGTCCTCCTCGAAGAGACGACGGTCTGGCCGACTCACCCACCAGGATTGTCCCGCACAGTTTTCAAGCGGGCGACCGCACCGGCATGCGCGCGCCTGTCAGCGGGTTCAATCGGCCATGGCGTCCGCCCGGACCAGTCGGCGGACTTGCACCACGTAGAGGACTCCTGCCCACCAATACAGGGTTGTACCCCATCCGGCGAACGCCCATCCGAAAATAGCAGCGAGTGACGCGATCCAGCCACTTCCGTCACTGAGCAGGAGCAGCGGGAAGGCATACATCAAGTTGAAGGTGGCGGCCTTGCCGAGGAAGTTCACCTGCGGCGGCGGATAGCCGTGACGCCGGAGGATACCCACCATCACCAGCAGAACCAGCTCTCGCGCCAGCAGCACACAGGTCAGCCACAGCGGCAGAATCTCGCGCCAGGTGAGACCGACCAAGGTCGAAAGTATGTAGAGCCGGTCGGCCGCGGGATCGAGCAGCCGGCCCAGGCTGCTGATCTGGTTCCATCGCCGTGCGAGCTTGCCGTCCAGATAGTCGGTGACACCGCTGAGGGCCAGGACCAGCAGGGCCCAGCCGTCGCTCTTCGGACCGCCGAACTCGGGGCGCAGGATCAGCCACAGGAACAGGGGCACGCCGACGAGCCTCGCCATGCTGAGGATGTTCGGGATGGTGAGGACACGGTCCGTCTGGACGCGAGTCTCCTGGACCTCCACCCGGGGGCCTCCTGTGGGGAAACGAGCCAACGATGCTCCCTGACCTTACATCAACGCAGAAAAGCTCCGGCTCTCGGGCTGTACGCCCAAGAGCCGGAGCTGCAAAAGGAGTTCGGCGGCGTCCTACTCTCCCACAGGGTCCCCCCTGCAGTACCATCGGCGCTGTAAGGC